>JBKOXY010000296.1:0-4114 GCA_046725125.1 Pseudomonadota bacterium
GCCTGCACCAAGGCGATGGCGGACATCAAGGGCGCGGTGAAGATCTATCCGCTGCCGCACATGCCGGTGGTGAAGGATCTGGTCCCCGATCTCACCAACTTCTATGCCCAGCATGCCGCGATCGAGCCGTGGCTGCAGACCACCTCGCCGACGCCGCAGAAGGAGTGGAGGCAGAGCCACGAGGACCGCCAGAAGCTCGACGGCCTCTACGAGTGTATCCTGTGCGCGTGCTGCTCGACCGCCTGCCCGAGCTACTGGTGGAACAGCGAGCGTTTCCTCGGACCCGCCGCGCTGCTTCAGGCCGACCGCTGGCTCAAGGACAGCCGCGACGAGGCAACCGGGCAGCGCCTCGACAATCTCGAGGACCCGTTCCGCCTCTACCGCTGCCACACCATCATGAACTGCGCCAAGGCCTGCCCGAAGAGCCTCAATCCGGCCAAGGCCATCGCCGAGATCAAGCGGATGATGGTCGAGCGCCAAATGTGATCCGCGATTTGATTTGATTGGGGTGGGCACGTCGCCACGCGCGAGGCGGCGTGCAGCCATAGCCGCGTTCCTCGGAGACATCGATGCCCAAGCCCATCCGCCGGGTGGTGACCGGTCACAACGCCGCTGGCCGCTCCGTGTTCATCATGGATGCGCCGGCGCCGCACGTTTACCAGCGCGGTCCAGGCAGCGCGGTGGTGACCGAACTGTGGGAGACGCGGACGATGCCCGCCGACAACGGCGGCGATGCCGAGGCGACCGACCATGCTTTTCGGCTCGCGCCGCCCAAGAACGGGACGGTCTTCCGCGTCATCGAATATCCGCCGGACCGGCAGCGCCTCGCCGCGCTCGAGCGGGAGCGCGCCAGCGCCGACGACGGCTCCGGTCACGGCGCCGCGTTCGATCGCGGCTCACCGCGCCATCCCGGCTTTCACAAGACCAGCTCGGTGGATTACGCCATCGTGCTGTCGGGCGAGATTTACGCGCTGATGGACGAGGGCGAGGTTCTGCTCAAGGCTGGCGACGTCTTGGTCCAGCGCGGCACCAATCATGCCTGGAGCAACCGCGCCGATGAATCGGCCTATGTCGCCTTCGTGCTGATCGATGCCGAGCCGGTCTAGCCACAACATCAGGCGTGGGCAGCCATCGTCTCGCGGCCAGTCGGTTGAGCGCGACGTGCCGTGTCCAGGGCATCATTGCGAGGGTATGATGGGCCTCCTGGCGCTCTCGCAAACGCAGGAGGAAACGCCATCATGGCTTTGAGTGCAGACGTTCGCCGCGTGGTCACCACCATCGACAGCAAGGACAAGGCCGTGGTGCTGCTGGACGGCGCCAATCCGCACAAGAAGGTGCGGCCGCAGACGCAGACCGTCTCGCGGTTGCTGTGGGTCACGGATCAGACGCCGGCCGACCTTTCCGGCAGTGCCGACCGGGCCGCGATCGATATCGGCATCATGCCGCCGCGCGGCGGCACGGTCTTTCGCATCGTCGATTTTCCGCCGGAAACGTCCGAAACGAGCAAGCTCGATCCCAACACCATGCACCAAAGCCTGGGCGACGGCGCGCCCAAGCGCGGATTGCCGCCTCGCCATCCAGCCATGCACCGCACTCGCACGGTGGATTATGCCGTCGTCATGGCCGGCGAAATCGACATGCTGCTCGACGATTCGGAAATCCACCTCAAGGCGGGCGACGTATTGGTGCAACAGGGCACCAATCACGCCTGGGTCAATCGCGGCACCGAGCCCTGCCGCATAGCCTTCATCCTGGTCGATGCGAAGGAGCCTTGAGCATCGGCTGCGTTGCGGCCCATAATCCGACGAACAGCGCCGCGCAGGGGCGCCACGGCATCGATGGAGCGATCGGGATGGAACGTGCTCGCGCCGAGGCGGAGCTTCGTCCGCCGCCGTTCGCCTTAAGACCGCTATCGGCGGCACTGGGCGTCGCGATCATCGGCGTCGATCTGAGCGAAGAGATCGACGATCACAGCTTCGCGCAAATCCGAGACGCCTGGCATCGGAGCCTCGTCATCCTCCTGCGCGGTCAGGAGCTGAGCGAGGAGGACCAAGTTCGCTTCGCGGAAAAATTCGGCCCTCCGGCGGTGATCCACACCAAGCAATTCGTGCGTAATCATCCAGCGGTGATGCTGATCTCGAACATCCGCGAGGACGGCAAGCCGATCGGCGCCTTGCCCGACGGCGAGATGCATTTCCACACCGACCAGTGCCACCAGGAGCGGCCCGCAATGGCCTCGATGCTCTACGCCCTCGAGGTGCCGAGCACGGGCGGCAACACGCTGTTCGCCAATGGCTACATGGCCTACGAAACCCTGCCGGATGGGATCAAACGGCGCATCGAGGGTCGCAAGGCGCTCAACGCCTACGACTACGACACCGCGGCAATGAAGCGCGGCACGCGGCTGGCGGAGGGCGTGCCGTGCTACGTGCATCCTGTGGTCCGCACCCATCCGGCGACGGGCCGTAAGGCGCTTTACGTCAACCGCCTGATGACGGTGCGGATCGAAGGGCTGCCCGCGCCGGAGAGCGACGAGTTGCTCGCCACGTTGTTCGACCACCAGGAGCGGCGCGAATTCATCTACGAGCACGTCTGGAGTGCCGGCGACCTCCTGATGTGGGACAACCGTTGCACGCTGCATGCACGAACCGATTTCAGCCCCAACGAGCGGCGTCTGATGCGTCGCGTGACCATCCTCGGCGAAAAGCCGGTGTGATTCTTCGTGCTCGCTACTACGGTATCGTCGCCCGCGAACGCGGGCAGGCACAATCATCCGCCTCTGCGACATGGATCCTCACAAAGAGGCCCCCGCGGCGCGAGGTACCTCTCATGGAGACGACATACTGACTGGGTTGCAACGTTGGAGATTTCGCCGTGATCGGCCGCAAAGACGACCCCGCCTTTCTTTACTTTCCCGCCAACTACCGCTGGTCCATGGGCCTGCTCATTTGCCTGAGCGCCGCGCCCTGGACCGGTGTCGAGATCGACGAGGTTAATCGCGTCGGACGCGTGCTCGAAAATCACCTCGGCGACGACGCCGCCTGGTTCGAAGAGTGGACCCGCATGGGCGACAAGGTCGTGGCGCGCGGCCGCGACGAGGAGCGCAACGGGCACAGGCTCACCGCGGCATCCTGCTTTATGCGCGCGACGCGCTACTACCAGACCGGCGAGCGCTTCATCCAGCCGCGCTCGGAGCGCAGCATGGCCGTCTACGCTACGTCGGTGAGAATCTTCAAGGACGCCGCCGCCATCATCCGCCATCCGCGCATCGAGCCGGTCGAAGTGCCCTACGACGGCACCAGCCTGCCGGCACTGCTCGTGCATCCCGAGCCCGATGCTGCCGGATCGAAACCGGCGCCGTGCATGGTGTTCTTCGACGGCTTCGATGTCACCAAGGAGCTGCAATACGGCTACGGCGTCCCCGACCTCGCCGCGCGCGGCATCGGATGCCTCATCGTCGATGGTCCCGGCAACGGCGAGAGCGTGCGCTTCCGCAACCTCCCGCTCATCGCCGAGACCGAGCGCTATGCCACCGCCGCCTACGAGTATCTCGCCGGCCGGCGCGAGTTCGATCCTCGTCGCATTGGTGTGATGGCGCTGAGCCTTGGCGGTTACTACGCGCCGCGGGCCGCCGCCCTCGAGCCGCGCTTTGCCTGTTGCGTCGCCTGGGGGGCGCAATGGGACTATCACGCCATCTGGGCGAAGCGGCTCGACGAGCTTTCGTCCGGCAAGGTGCTCTCCCTGTCGGTGCCGCCGGAGCATCTGCAGTGGGTGCTCGGAGTGTCGAGCCCGGCGGCGGCGCTCAAGAAGCTCGAAGCTTTCCGGCTCGACGGCATCGTGCAGAAGATGACCTGTCCGTTCCTGCTCCTGCATGGCGCGGGCGATGAGCAGATTCCGCTGTCGCTTGCGGAAAAATGCTTCGCCGCGGTCGGCTCGAAGCAAAAGACCTTCAAGGTCTTCGAGCGTGAGGAAGGCGGCTTCCATCACTGCCAGGTCGACAACGTCACGATCGCCGTGCATTACATGTGGGACTGGATCGAAGACGTGCTCAAGCCAGGAGCCTGATCCGGCCTTTTGGCGACGAGCCGGGAATTTTGAAAATGTCCACATCCCC
>JBKOXY010000416.1:0-9794 GCA_046725125.1 Pseudomonadota bacterium
CTTGGCGGCGATGTCGGGATTGGCCTTGAGGAAGGCCTTGGCGTTCTCGCGGCCCTGTCCGATCCGCTGGCTGTCATAGGAGAACCAAGCGCCCGATTTTTCGACCACGCCCGCTTTCACCCCCAGATCGATGAGCTCGCCGCTCTTCGACACGCCTTCCCCGTACATGATGTCGAACTCGACCTGCTTGAACGGCGGCGCGAGCTTGTTCTTGACCACCTTGACGCGAGTCTGGTTGCCGACCACCTCGTCGCGTTCCTTGATCGCCCCGATCCTGCGGATGTCGAGGCGCACCGAGGCGTAGAATTTGAGCGCGTGCCCGCCGGTGGTGGTCTCGGGCGAGCCGTACATGACGCCGATCTTCATGCGGATCTGGTTGATGAAGATCACCATGGTGTTGGAGCGGTTGATGGAAGCGGTGAGCTTGCGCAGCGCCTGGCTCATCAAGCGCGCCTGCAGGCCGGGCTGGCTGTCGCCCATCTCGCCTTCGAGCTCGGCGCGCGGAACGAGCGCCGCGACCGAATCGATGACCAGCACGTCGACCGCGCCCGAGCGCACCAGCGTATCGGCGATTTCGAGCGCCTGCTCGCCGGCGTCGGGCTGGGAGATCAGGAGATCGTCGACATTGACGCCGAGCTTTCGCGCATAGATCGGGTCGAGCGCGTGTTCGGCGTCGATGAAGGCGCAGATGCCGCCCTTCTTCTGCGCTTCCGCCAGACAATGCAGCGCAAGCGTGGTTTTGCCGGAGGATTCCGGCCCGTAGATTTCGACCACCCGGCCGCGGGGCAAGCCGCCAATTCCCAGCGCAATGTCGAGGCCGAGGGAGCCGGTGGAGACTGTCTCCACGTCCATCGACTTGTCGTTCTTGCCGAGCCGCATGATCGAGCCCTTGCCGAAATTGCGCTCGATCTGGGAGAGCGCGGCATCGAGGGCCTTCGATTTATCCATGGAGGAACCTTCGACGAGACGTAACGCAGTGGTGGTCATTGCTCCCACTCCTTATAGGACCGGATTCGCAGGACCGACAACGAAGGTCCAGCGGGAGAGCAATGTACACGATTTGTTCTCCGTTCGCAATATGTTCTTTCCTGGCCGGGTTTAACCCCTTGTGGCCGGTCTCGAATTTCGCTGCGGGCGGATGTGAATCTCAACTTAAACGCTCTCCTCGGACGTTGCCGTCAATGCTGGATTTAGGAATAGCGCTCGGCATCGCGCTCGCGGGCTTCGCTGTCGGATACGGCACGCGCGAGGTTATTTCTTATCGCCGTCGGAAAGCCGCCATCAGGCGCCACCACGAGCTGGGCCTGGATTACTAGGCGGTCTCAGTAGGGGCCTCGCGATCCATCGTCCGTCGTCCTCATCGCGCCCAAAGTCGATAGTATTCCCCAAATCGCGGATGGAATTCACCTATTGCGACGATCGTGATAGGTCTTACTCGTTTTCGTATAAGCCATCGTTGCGCCCAGGTGCTCGCGCAGCTTGGGGCAACCAATGTTCCTAGTCAGCACCTGACAGGACCCGCACGACGGGCAATGCCCTAATTCCTTGCGGGGACGGAGATCGACATGAGAGCCCTAGTCCTAGCCGCGATCATCACATCATTGGCAGCGCCGGCATTCGCTGAGGAAGATCCGAGTAAGGCCGAGGGCAACAAGGCCGTGGAGCAGAAAAAGAAAGAGAGCGAAGAGATCGAGAAGGCCTACAAAGACATGCTCAAGCGGACGACGCGCGAACAGCCGGTCAAGAAAGCAGACCCCTGGGGAAACATGCGCTAGCGCGCAAGGCCGCCTCGGTTGGGGGCCTCCTCCCCCTTAGCGCTTCTCGTATCCGCACCTTCGCACCAGCGTTACCGTCCAGCAGCCCGTTTCCATGCAGGCCTCGTACCGCCTCTGGCAGACTCGCTGCGTGCCGCAATGCGCCCGTGCCTGCGAGCAGGTTGCCCGCTCTTGGGCCCACGCTTCACTGTAGGGCATTGCGACGAACGGCACGCTGAGCACCGCGACAACAACGGTTCCAAAAAGTAGACGGGCCATCACGTCCCCCACAAACTGGTGGTGCGCGCAAATCTTATATTCCAAAAACGGGTCCCTGCGAAATTCGAAAGGGAAGCACTGAAAACAACCGGCCGCTTCTGGCAGAAATGTCACACCGGATCGTTTTCGGATTCGCGGCTGTTGCGGGAAGCGCGCATGCTGCATTACGTTCCAACATCACGATCAGCCAGAATCGTGGTGAAGCCTCTGCACGAGAGCCCCGGACCTACCACGGCCGGGGCTTCTCTCTTTGGCCGCCTCAGGTTCCTGCTCTGACCCCAAGCGGCCTGGGCCAAGTCCGACGGTGCGCATTTTGCGGTCCGTTGCTGACCTCGCAAAAGAAGCGTAAGATATTACCATTGCCTGCACGTGCGAGCCTTTCTACGCAGGCGGGAGCGCGGCCGATGCCGCGAGTTCGCATCGCAGCTTCGGCGCCGGAGGATCAAATCGCAAAGGCGTCGTCAGACCCTACTAGAAATGACTTTGGTTCGAAGCGGCATCGGGGATCGAATTTAAGCTTGACGGACAATCCCCGATATTCGGCCGTGGACCAAAACAGCCAGCTCGGTAAAATCGGCGGCCTCGGCACTGCCAAGTGGGGCACATCCCGACAAACCTAAGGAGAAAACTGATGCGCAAAGTCACGCTCACCCTTGCGATCGCGTTGCTGTTCGCAGGATCGGCGGTCTTGACCGCCGACGCGCAAACCTCGCGCGGGGCCAATAACATCGCCGGTGCTGCGCAGAATTTCACGCCGATCGAACCGGCGGCGTGCCGGGGATGGGGACCCTATTGTCGGCCTGGATTTGTCCGCACGTGCGGTCGGTACCGATGCTGGTGTCGTCCCTGCTGGTAATGGACATGCGAAGGCGGGGCCGCCGCACTTGGCGGCTTCATCATCGCGCGATTGGGTGAGAGTTTGACATGACCCGGCATGACCGGGCCTGGTAACCCGGAGGGCCCACCATGGTCGCCGAATTCAGAGGGCCCTCACCGCATGACCTGGGAACAGCGGAACTGGCGACGGCCCGAGTCGTAGACGAAAGCATAGAAGTCACCCTGCATCTCCTCGACGACTGGCACCGCCCCATGGGCCCGATCATTCAAGTGCGGATGACGCCAGCGGTGGCGCGCTCGCTGGCGGAGCGCCTGATGGCCGCAGGGCAAGCCCAACCGTAAATTTTGGTTCCACCATGTCAGCGACGCCACCCAAGGCGGCGGTGCTCGAGGCCGCCGGGATTTGAGCTGCCCACCCGATTGGAACGGCCGGTTACATTTTCTCGTTAACTAAGGCAGATACGATTCAATGATTATTTCCAAGGCGGTGGTCGTGCCTACCCTGATACTTGACCTTACAATGGCTCTGACCGTCGGGTTCGCGCTCGGATACGGCGTTCGCGAATGGATTTCAGCGTCGCCAGGCGGAGCGACGGCGACAGGACCTTGGCGGCGGCTTCTGGCGTTGAGCCCGCGACGGGCGCGCAAGGAGCCCTTTCACGCACCGGAATGCTATCTTAACCTCCTGAGCGCCATATCCTGCGGGATAGCGAGGGAGCGTGCCGCCCATGCAAGTTCGTGCGTTGATGATTCCCGTGCTGTTGGCGCTCTTGGCGCTTTCGGCTTGCGAAGAGAAGCAGCAGCTCGCCGGCCCCCAGGGCGAAAAGGGCGAGCAAGGACCGCCCGGTCCTGCCGGGCCTGCCGGGCCGGCGGGACCGAGCGGAACGGTCATTCGCTTCGTCGACGGAGAGTGCCGCCAGGCGTGCACGGTCGCATGCGAGGCCAACGAACGAATCCTCACGACTTACGCCATCAACCCGGGAGGCACCTTCGTGTTCGAGGACGAGGGTCGGGCGACGTTTCGGCCGCAGCGACAGGGGGCCGCCGTCAAAGTCGTGGTTGCCTGTGCCCCCAATTAAGCAGCTAAGGTAAGCGTGCGCGCATGGGTCGCCGCATCGACCTTGCCGTCCCAATTTTGGACGGCCGAGCGGCGGGGATGGCCGTGTCCTCACGCGCCCGCGCGGCGTCCTATTTTCGGCCACAACCGCGCCTACCATTGCCGCCGTGAGGGGTGCGACCGTTCTAGGGGACTGGAATGAGAACCGTCGTCATAGCGCTAGCGAGCATCGCGATATTGACCGCGCCGGCTTATGCCCAAATGCGGGGAAAGGGCGCCAGGCACTCCGGGTCGGAGCAGCAGACCAGCGAGCAGAAGCAGAAGGCGGCCGCGGCCGAGAAGGCATACAAAGCCGCGCTCGATAGGATACCGGACCAGAAAAAATCCGACCCGTGGGGACATGTGCGTTAGGAGCCGGTTTCGGCTCCGCGCGCGGCGCAAGACGACCGCGTCCGACGCACCACAGCGACGATTTCATCGCGGCCGCAGGCGATTGCGCCATGGGCGATCGCCCGTCGCCGTTCGTACGAGGTGAGATCGTAGTGGGGGACCGAGGTCCGGGGCGGCCCCTGATACGACGTGCGATGAATCCCGAGCGCGGCGGCGAAGCGATGGAGGTCATCGATATCGTCGGCGAGTAGGTGGGCCCATTTGAGGTCCCGCCATTCCCAGATCGCCTCGTCGACGTAAACCGCGCCTCGACGCGGCAGCGCGCTCGCGCCGTGGTCGGCGCCTGCGTTCACGGCGTCGGCCCTCGTGCGCTCGCGAACACCGGCACGGATGCGGCGGGAAACATCAACGTCTCCCTTAGCCATCGCTTGATCTCCCCAGCCCATTCGGCTCACGCCCGGTAATTTCTCATTGTTCCACTGGGCAAGCCAGCCAGATCCGTGGAACTTGCCCCTGCTCCCGCCCACCTGGCGCACGCCGGGCCGACCTCTCGCTCCGCCGGGGAACCTTTCCGGCCGATTCCCGTTGAGCTACGTCCACGAGTGGACATAGGGGCGGGGTGCGAAGGTCAGAGCGAGCGCCATGGAGCCCCAGGATGCGTATCAGCAGCGAGTGAGCGAATGCGCTCATTTCGCGGAGCAATCGGTCAACGAGAAGGAGCGGATGACGTGGCGTGAACTGGCTCTGTGTTGGCTGCGGCTTTCCGAATATGCGGAACAGTTTCGCCGCGAGGCGAAGTCCCGCGCAGCCTGACCATCAGGAGGACCGGTCGATGAACCCACCCGAGGAATTTCTCAGGCACGCCGCCGACTGCGAGCGAATGGCCAAGTTCACGCGCGATCCCGCGAGCAAGGCGACATGGAACCGGATGGCGGAGCGATGGCTTCGTTGCGCCGAAGTGTTCGAGAGCCAGCGCGCGGCCGCCCAGCCGGCGAGACGGTTCCGTCCCGCCACCGCCGACATGCAGCATTGACGCAGCCGAGCGCGCCGCGCTGCGTTATGGCGTAGTCGCGATTTCGAATAGCCGCCGACATCAGCGCGGCGCGAGCCGCATCTGCTCCAGCACCGCGCGGCCGAATAGGCTGTAGGGATTGCCGAGCTGTTCCATCACCTCGAAGTGGTTGTAGCTTTCCATCACGGCCAGCGTCACCGGCTTGCCGGCGGCCTCGACCGCGGCGGCGAAATCGCGGCTCTGACGCTGGAACTCGGGCGTCTCCAGGGTGCCGTAGACCAGCGCGACCGGCGCCACCAGCCGGTCGAGATGACGCTGGGGGCTGAGCCTCTCCTCCATCTCGTCGGTGAATTTCACATAGCTCGAACGCTTGGACAGCCGCACGGGTTTGAGATCGAACATGCCGCTGCCGCACACGCCGCCCTTGATCATGGTGGGCGGCAAGCCGAAATCCTTTTGCCAGTCCGTGGTCAGCAGCACGCCGGTGAGATGTCCGCCGGAGGAATGGCCGCAGACATAGAGCCGCTCGCCGTCGCCGCCGAAGCTCTTGGCGTTGCGATAGACCCAGGCGACCGCGCGGCGCACCTGATCGGCCATGACCATCAGATCGCCGCCGGTCTCGAGCGCGTTGTTGAAGTCGAGCACGACGTGATGCATGCCGGCATTGACGAACATCTCGGCGGCATAGGCGTAGTTCATGGCAAGCCCCGCGCGCCAGGCGCCGCCATGGACGAAGACGCTCACGGGAGCGTTGGGCACCTTGGTGGTGAAGACGTCGAGGGCCTCGATCGCCGTCGTCCCATAGGCGAAGCGCTTGGGCGTGCCGAGGCGCTCGCGGGCGAACTCGCTGTTGCGGGCGCAGCGCTTGAGGATGTGGTCGCGGTTCGGGGCGTAGACGAGCTGGTCATAGGCGTCGTCGAGATCCTGCTGGTCCATGTCGAGCCAGACCAGCGGCCCCTTGACCCGTGGTGGTTGCGGCGGCCGTTGCGCCAAAGCTGGCCCTCCTGCGCCGAGGACGGTGGCGGCGATGAGGGTACGGCGCGTGACTTCCTTGCGGCGTGAAGGCATGGAGGACAGCGCCCGTTACGCCGCCGCGGCGAGCCGCATCTGCGCCAGCACCGCGCGGCCGAGTACGCCGTAAGGATTGGCCAGCGTCTCCAGCATCTCGAAGTGGTTGTAGCCCTCGCCGACGATGAGCTCGACCGGTTTGCCGGCGGCCTTCACCGCCGCGTAGAAGTCGCGGGTCTGGCGCTGGAATTCCGGCGTCTCATAGGTGCCGTGCGCCAGGATGAGCGGCGTGTTGAGCTTGTCGATATGCCGTTGCGCGCTCAGCGCCGCTTCCATCTCGTCGGTGAACTTGACGTATTTCGAACGCTTGGAGAGCCGCACCGGCTTGAGGTCGTACATGCCGCTGCCCAGCGTCGCGCCCTTGAGGATGTCGACCGGGAGGCCCTCCTTGGGCCAGTCGTGCGTCACCACGCAGCCGCCGATATGGGAGCCCGAGGAGTGCGAGCTCAGATAGAGCCGCTCGGGATCGCCGCCGAAGCTCCTGGCGTTCTTGTAGACCCAGCCCACGGCGCGGCGTACCTGCTCGACCATGGGGAAGAGGCTGCCGCCGGCATCGTCGACATTGGTGAAGTCGACGATGACGAAATGCGCGCCGGAGCGCACGAACGGTTCGGCCAGGCAGGCATAGTCGGCGGCACGATTGGCGCGCCACGCCCCGCCGTGAATGAAGAAATTGACCGGCGCGTTCGCCTGCCGGGTGCAATAGATGTCGAGCTTCTCGATCTCGGTCGCGCCGTAGGGGACGCGCTCGGGCGCGCCGATGGCGGCGCGCGCCCGCTCGCTGTTGGCGATGCGGCGCTTGGTGACCTGCTCGCGATTGGGCGCGTAGACGATCTGATCGTAGGCGTCGTCGAGCGCCTGCTGGTCCATGTCGAGCCAAACGAGCGGACCCTTGGCGCGCGGTTGCTGCGCCCGCGCGGGAGCGCTCGCGGCCACCGCCGCGCCGCCCGCGGCAGCCGCCAGGATGGCGCCTCGGGTGGTACTGTCGCCGTGTTGCATGGTCATGCTGCTTTCTCGTGCCTGCGGTCGGATTGTCGACGATGACCGCCTTGTCGCGCAAGCGCGGTTTCGCCCGCCCCATCGCGACGCCAGCGTCACGGGCTCGCGTGATCGATGAATTTCTTGGGCGGCGCCTCGCCCCATTGCGAGGTGAGCGCTTCTTCCGCCGGCACCAGATTCGAACCGTTCGCCAGGTTCAGGCGGTCGCTGTCGGCCCAGTGCTCGTGCACGTGGCCCCAGGGGTCGGCCCAGTAGTCGTAGACCTGGCTGCCCAGCACGTGCCGGCCGATTCCCCACATGTGCTCGTATGTGCCGAACTGCGCCAGGTAATCGTGGCCCACGGCGACGTCGTCGATGTCGGACACCTCGAACGAAAGATGGTTGAGCCCGGTCTTGGCATGGTTGAGGCAGAAGAACACGTGATGATCGACGTAAGCCTCGCCGCGGTCGCAGCGGTTGAACGAGCCGATCAGGTTGTCCTTTTCCCCCGCGTAGACGTCGTCCGAGCAGACGAAACCCAGCATTTCGCGGAACCAGCCTACGGTCTCGCGGAATTTCGGCGTCATCAGCACGCCGTGGCCGATCCGCTTGACGTGCGAAGGCCCCTTGGGCAGCCGCATCAGTTCGCCCGCGCGCAACAGCGGATCTTCGCCGGTGTTGAGCTTCTGCCGTTTGGTCGCGATCGGCGCCAGGGTGGCGATGCCGTGGACGACCTCGATCTGGTAGCCGTTGGGCTCGGTGAGCCGCACGCGCTTGCCGCCGCCGGGCTCGTCGATCGCCTCGATGCCGGACGCGCCGGGCGCCCGGGCGACACGCTTGAGGTCGTCCTCGCTCGCCGCGTAGTAGGCAAAGCCGACGAATTTCGCCTCGCCCTTCTCGGTGACGTGGATGTGGTGGGGAGGATCGGTGCCGCGCATGTAGAGCGCCGTGTTGGTGCGATCGGCGCGCACCATCCCGAACCGCGTGAGAAATTCCTCCATGACATCGAGGTCGGGGGCCTTGAGCCGGCCGTAGGCGATGTCGGCGACTTTAATGCAAGCCATGCGCGTTACCTTGTTCAATTGACGTCCGCCAACTCTGGCGCAGGCTCGCCGCAAATTCAATTGCGGGCTCGCACTATCGGTGCGTCCCGGGATGACGGCTAGCCCAAATTCAATTCCTTGAAGAAATCGTTGCCCTTGTCGTCGATCACGATGAAGGCCGGGAAATTTTCCACCTCGATCCTCCAGATCGCCTCCATGCCGAGCTCGGGATATTCCAGGGTCTCGACCTTCTTGATGCAATGCTCGGCGAGGTTCGCCGCCGCGCCGCCGATGGAGGCGAGATAGAAGCCGCCGTGCTTGCGGCAGGCCTCGCGCACCGCCGGCGAGCGGTTGCCCTTGGCCAGCATGACCATCGAGCCGCCGGCGGCCTGGAAGTCGTGCACGAAGGCGTCCATCCGACCCGCCGTGGTCGGGCCGAACGCGCCCGAGGCGTAGCCCTGCGGCGTCTTGGCGGGACCCGCGTAATAGACCGGGTGGTTCTTGAAATGGTCGGGCAGCCCCTCCCCGCGCTCCAGGCGCTCGCGCAATTTCGCGTGCGCGAGATCGCGCGCGACGATCATGGGCCCGCTGAGCGAGAGCCGCGTCTTGATCGGATATTTGGTGAGCTGCGCGAGGATCTCCTTCATCGGCCGGCGCAGATCGATATGCACCACTTCGCCGCCGAGCTTGGCGGGATCGAGCTCGGGCAGATATTTCGCCGGGTTGTGCTCGAGCTCTTCGAGATAGACCCCTTCGCGCGTGATCTTGCCGAGCGCCTGGCGGTCGGCCGAGCACGACACCCCGAGTCCGATCGGCAGCGAGGCGCCGTGGCGGGGAAGGCGGATCACGCGCACGTCGTGGCAGAAGTATTTGCCGCCGAACTGCGCGCCCACGCCCAGCGACTGCGTGAGCTGATGCACCTCTTGTTCCATCGCGAGGTCGCGGAAGGCGTGGCCGTCCTCGGAGCCTTGCGTCGGAAGGTCGTCGAGATAGCGGCAGGAGGCGAGCTTGACAGTCTTCATCGTCAATTCGGCCGACGTGCCGCCGATCACGATGGCGAGGTGGTAGGGCGGACACGCGGCGGTGCCGAGCGTGAGCACCTTCTCCTTGAGAAAGGCGAGCATGCGGTCATGGGTGAGGATCGCCGGCGTCGCCTGGAACAGGAACGATTTGTTGGCGGAGCCGCCGCCCTTGGCGATGAAGAGGAGCTTGTAGGCGCCGTCGTTCTCGCCGCGGCCCTCGGCGTAGATCTCGACCTGCGCCGGCATGTTCGACTTGGTGTTTTTCTCCTCGAACATGGAGATGGGCGCGAGCTGGGAATAGCGCAGATTGCGCTTGAGGTAGGCGTCGCGCGCGCCTTCGGCGAGCGCCGCCTC
>JBKOXY010000256.1:0-16499 GCA_046725125.1 Pseudomonadota bacterium
GGGTCTCGATCTCCACCTTGCCGCGCATGATGATCGAGCCGCGGCCTTGGGAATAGGCGGCGTGAATGCCCGAGCGGCCGAGAATGATGCCGCCGGTCGGGAAGTCGGGCCCCGGAATGATGCCGATCAATTCATCGATGCTGAGATCGGGATTTTCGATCAGCGCGATGCAGGCATCGATCACCTCGGCGAGATTATGCGGCGGGATGTTCGTCGCCATGCCCACCGCGATGCCGCCCGCACCGTTCACCAACAGGTTGGGGAAGCGCGCCGGCAGCACCACCGGCTCTTTCTCGTTGCCGTCGTAGTTCGACTGGAAATCGACCGTCTCCTTGTCGATATCGTCGAGCAGCTCCATGGCCGGCCTGGCCAGGCGGCATTCGGTGTAGCGCATGGCCGCGGGCGGGTCGCCGTCGACCGAGCCGAAATTACCCTGCCCGTCGATGAGCGGCAGGCGCATGGAGAAATCCTGCGCCATGCGCACCAGCGCGTCGTAGATCGCCTGATCGCCGTGCGGATGGTATCTGCCCATCACGTCGCCGACCACACGCGCCGACTTCACGTATTTCTTGTCCGGCGTGTGCCCGTTCTCGTGCATCGAATAGAGGATGCGCCGATGCACCGGCTTGAGCCCGTCGCGCGCGTCCGGCAGCGCGCGCGCCACGATCACGCTCATGGCGTAATCGAGGTAACTGCGCTTCATCTCCTCGGTGATGGAGACGGGGCGAATGTCGGACGGGCCGGGCGCTTCCGGCTGCTGGTCGTTGTCGTCGGCCAAGAGAAAATCCCGTGGGCGAGGGTTTGGAAGTGCTTAGCTGATTCAGGCGGCGCGCGCCACCCCAAAACGCACCGGAACCGAGCTATTTTCATATGGTAATTCAGGTACTTATGGTCAAGTCCGAATGGTCGGTCCGAGCCCTCGGCAGAGCCTCGTCGCGGGCGCGATTTCGGCACGCGCTCAGTGCCCGAACACCACCGCGTGCATGATGCGGCCGGGCATGAAGGTGAAGAGGCCGGCGACCACCAGCGCGCCGGCAAAGATGGCGATCATGGCGTTGCGATGCCTACCGACGCGGTGACGCCGGGCATGCAAGACCGCGAGGGGGAGCATCGTGAGCGTGAAGATCGCAAGCAGATGGATCGGGCTCCAAGGGCCCCAGATACGCAACTCATGGATCCAGAACGAGCTCGACGCCACCGTCACCATGAGCAGGATCCAGATCCAGCCGAAGGTGCGATGGGGCAGCGTGCCCTTGGGCGCGGCAAGCTGCACCGCGCCGAGCCCGAAGGCGGCCAAGGCCGCGAAAGCATGCAGCTGGATGGCGGGGGCAGCGTTCAACAGCGGTGCAAGCGACACGCTCGCTCACCTCACGCCGCGCTTGCGGGAATGCCTAAATCGCGCCGCGAGAGCGGTGGCAGACTCCGGACCGCGTCGGTCAAAACGGAATCTCGTCGTCCATGTCGCCGCGCTTGCCCGCGCCGGCCATGGCCGGCTTCTTCTCGCGCGTCGAGGGGCCGGAGGCGCCGAAATCATCCTCGGAGCCGAGCTCACCCCCGGCGCGATCCCCGGCGCGGTCGAGCATGGTGAGCTGCGAATTGAAGTTCTGCAGCACCACCTCGGTGGTGTACTTGTCCTGGCCCGATTGATCCTGCCATTTGCGCGTCTGCAATTGGCCCTCGAGATAGACCTTCGAGCCCTTCTTCAAATATTGCTCGGCGACCCGGCAAAGCCCCTCGTTGAAGATGACCACGCGGTGCCATTCGGTCTTCTCGCGGCGCTCGCCGGTTGCCTTGTCGCGCCAGGTATCCGAGGTGGCCACGCTCAAATTGGCGACCGGCCGGCCGTCTTGCGTACGCCTGATCTCGGGATCTTTGCCGAGATTGCCGACCAGGATCACCTTGTTCACGCTACCGGCCATGACGCTCTCCTGCTGGTTGCCCGCATCGTCCGAGGCACCCTAATCCCAAGCCCCGGGCCCCGTCGCCGCTTTCTCCTGCGCCATCATGCTTTTCCACAGCGGCGGCGCCGAGATCGGCTCGGAGCGATGTTCTCTGTTTGTTCTAGCATCAACGCCCGGCCAATGCAACCGCCTCGACGGGCATTTTTGCCGGTCACGCTGACCTTCGTCGCTGTGATCGGGCGGCGCGCTGTTGCAGCCAGAGAAATATGAAGCCCACGATCGGAACCAAGAGATCGCTGTAAAAAATGATGCCGGCGTTCCCAGGGGCAAAATTGTGCGCCGTGATCATCTGATAGACGTGACCGCCAGCCGCGCCCCAGAGAAAGCAGGCGGGCCCGACGATAGCCGCGAGCCGCAAATCGAAGCTTCCTCTGAACGCCAGCAATCCCACCACCGCAAAGCCGAGACTGGCGAAGCCGACCTCCAACTGGAAGGGACTGTCCTCCCATCCGATGAAACCTGCCGCCAGTTTCCCGAAAAAGACGTGAAAGACGAAATTGTAGAGGGACGAAAACCCGATCGAGAACAGCACGAAATACGAGAACAGCGCTTCGACGATCAGCGCAAAGGTGCGCGGCGGGCGCGCCCGCCAAAGCGCGATGGCGGAAGCCAGCAGGCCCAGCACGAAAAACGTCAGCGTGAAGTTGCCGAGGATGAACGCGATGACGTCTTTCATTGAAGCTCTTCCATTGAAGCTCTCCCCGGCAACGCCGCTTCGCCCATCACGCTCGGGTGTATCCACATCGCATTGTCGGATTTGTCCATCTAAGAAAGCGCCAACTCCGCTAGGCTCGTTCGGCGATCCGCCGCATCGCTGCGGCCAGTGTCGAGGCCGCCGCCGTTGTCCACAGCTCAACGACGGCAGCGCTGGTGCCGCTCGGCGGGCTAGCGAAACATCCCCGTTCTTACTACGTTCCTTCGGGGCTCCGCGCGGAGAGCTGCGCCGGGACGCTTCTTTGGCCTCGTGGGTAGGACCGCCTTGGCCTCCCCCATATTGATCGCGCGACGGACCGTATGAACGACCTCTTCGACCAGGGCCGCCCTCGCCGCCAAGCATCGGCTGACGGCGCGCGCGTGATCGCAATCCGCGGCGCGCGCGAGCACAATCTCAAGAACGTCGATCTCGAAATCCCGCGCGACCGGCTGGTGGTGTTCACCGGGCTCTCGGGCTCGGGCAAATCCTCGCTCGCCTTCGACACCATCTACGCCGAGGGCCAGCGCCGTTACGTGGAATCGCTGTCGGCCTATGCCCGCCAGTTCCTGGAGATGATGCAAAAGCCGGACGTCGACCAGATCGACGGCCTCTCGCCCGCCATCTCGATCGAACAGAAGACCACCTCGCGCAATCCGCGTTCGACGGTCGGCACCGTCACCGAGATCTACGACTATATGCGGCTGCTTTGGGCGCGCGTGGGCGTGCCCTATTCGCCGGCCACCGGCTTGCCGATCGAAAGCCAGACGGTGTCGCAGATGGTCGACCGGGTGATGGCGCTGCCCGAAGGCACGCGGCTTTATCTGCTCGCCCCGGTGGTGCGCGGGCGCAAGGGCGAGTACCGCAAGGAGCTCGCCGACTACATGAAGCGCGGTTTCCAGCGGGTGAAGATCGACGGCAAGTTCTACGAGATCGCGGACGCGCCGGCGCTCGACAAGAAATTCAAGCACGACATCGACGTGGTCGTGGACCGCGTGGTGATGCGGAGCGACCTCGCGACCCGGCTCGCGGATTCGCTCGAGACGGCGCTCAAGCTCGCGGACGGATTGGCGGTGGTGGAGTTCGCCGACGGTGCCGCGGGCGCCGAGCAAACGGCAAGCGAGAGAAAAACCGCAAAAATTCACGATCAGAGTGGCCCGCAACGCCTGATCTTCTCGGAAAAATTCGCCTGCCCGGTCTCCGGCTTCACCATTTCGGAGATCGAGCCGCGGCTGTTTTCGTTCAACAATCCGTTCGGCGCCTGTCCGGCCTGCGGCGGGCTCGGGGTCGAGCAGCACATCGATCCCGATCTCGTCATTCCCGACAAGGAGCGCACGCTGCGCGGCGGCGCGATCGCGCCATGGGCGAAATCGACATCGCCCTACTACACGCAGACGCTGCTGGCGCTCGGCAAGCATTACAAGTTCACGCTCGACACCAAATGGAAGGACCTGCCGAAGAAGACGCAGGACGCGATCCTCTACGGCTCGGGCGACGACACGATCAAATTCATCTACGACGATGGGTTGCGCTCCTACGAGACCAAAAAGCCGTTCGAGGGCGTGGTGACCAACCTCGAGCGGCGCTGGCGCGAGACCGACAGCGACTGGGCGCGCGAGGAGATGGCCAAATATTTCACCGACATTCCCTGCGCCGCCTGCAAGGGCTACCGGCTCAAGCCCGAAGCGCTGTGCGTGAGGGTTGGCGACCTCCATATCGGCGAGGTCGCCGACATGTCGGTCAAGCGCGCGGGCGAATGGTTCACGCAATTGCCGAACGCGCTCAGCGCCAAGCAGAACGAGATCGCGGTGCGGGTGCTCAAGGAAATTCGCGAGCGGCTCAAGTTCCTGGTCGACGTGGGGCTCGAATATCTCACGCTGGCGCGCGCCTCGGGCACGCTGTCGGGCGGCGAGAGCCAGCGTATCCGGCTCGCCTCGCAGATCGGCTCGGGACTGACCGGCGTGCTCTACGTGCTCGACGAGCCTTCGATCGGACTGCACCAGCGCGACAATGCGCGGCTGCTCGAGACGCTCAAACGGCTGCGCGACCTCGGCAATACAGTCATCGTGGTGGAGCATGACGAGGACGCCATCCGCACCGCCGACCACGTGCTCGACATCGGCCCCGGCGCCGGCATCCACGGCGGCCACATCGTCGCGCAGGGTACGGTCGACGACCTGATCGCGACGGCCGCTTCCCTCACCGGCAAATACTTGTCGGGCGAGATGGCGGTCGCGATTCCCGAGCGCCGGCCGAAGAACGCCCGCCGCGTGCTGACGCTGGTCAACGCGCGCGGCAACAATCTCAAGAGCGTCACCGCCGAAATCCCGCTCGGCCTGTTCACATGCGTTACCGGCGTGTCCGGTGGCGGCAAGTCGACGCTCTTGGTCGATACGCTCTACAAGGCGATCGCGCGCAAGCTCAACGGCGCCTCCGAGGCCCCTGCCCCGCACGACCGCATCGAGGGCCTCGAGCATCTCGACAAGGTGATCGATATCGACCAGTCGCCGATCGGCCGCACGCCGCGCAGCAACCCGGCGACCTATACCGGCGCGTTCACCCCGATCCGCGAATGGTTCGCGGGGCTGCCCGAGGCGAAGGCGCGCGGCTACGAACCCGGCCGCTTTTCCTTCAACGTCAAGGGCGGGCGCTGCGAGGCCTGCCAGGGCGACGGCGTGATCAAGATCGAGATGCACTTTCTTCCCGACGTCTACGTCACCTGCGACGTCTGCAAGGGCAAGCGCTACAACCGCGAGACGCTCGAGGTTCTGTTCAAGGGCAAATCGATCGCCGACGTGCTCGACATGACGGTCGAGGAAGCGCTCGAGTTCTTCAAAGCGGTGCCGCGCGTGCGCAACGTGCTCGAGCTTCTGCACCGCGTCGGCCTCGACTACATCCATGTCGGCCAGCAGGCCACCACGCTCTCCGGCGGCGAGGCGCAGCGGGTCAAGCTCGCCAAGGAATTGTCCAAGCGCGCCACCGGCCGCACGCTCTACATCCTCGACGAGCCCACCACGGGGCTGCACTTCCACGACGTGAAGAAGCTGCTCGACGTGCTGCACGAGCTGGTCGAGCAGGGCAACACCGTGGTCGTGATCGAGCACAATCTCGAAGTGATCAAGACCGCCGACTGGATCATCGACCTCGGCCCGGAGGGCGGCGACGGCGGCGGCGAGATCGTGGCCGCCGGCACGCCCGAGGCGATCGCCAAGATCAAGCGCAGCTATACCGGGCAATTTCTGGCGCCGGTGCTGGCGCGGCGCGACGCCAAGCGTAAGGCGCGCACGGAGGCGGCGGAGTAACCTGCGTCCTCACAATCGCGGCAGCGGGCGTTTCGATTTGGCGGCGGACGGCACCTTCACCCAGGCCTCGCCGTCGAGCACGATCTCGTCTGCGACCTTGCAGCTGCAAGCAAGCCGCGCGCGCTGGCGCTCGGGGATGAGCTGCGCCACCGTCACGGTCACGTCGACCTGGTCACCGATCTTGACCGGGGCGCGAAAGTTGAGCGTCTGCGAGATGTAGACGGCGCCGGGGCCGGGAAGGCGCGTGCCCAAGACCGCCGAGATCAGGCTGGCGGTGTAGAGGCCGTGGGCGATCCGTTTGCCGAACTGGGTCTTGGCGGCGAAATGTTCCGACAGATGGATGGGATTGCGATCGCCGGTGAGCTGCGCGAACCCGACCACGTCGGAGGCGGCGATGGTCTTCGACAGCGTCTCGGTCATGCCGACCGAGAGGTCCTCGAAATAAAGAATGCGCAGCGCCAGGATCATCAGGCGCGAACGTAACCCGGATTTTGCGCACGCTCCATCCGGGCCACGCGTTCGTCACCTCATGCCGCGGCGAGCTCCTTGTCCTGGGCCTCGGCGCGCTGGAATGCCGGTCGCGCGGCGAGGCGGTTGGTATAGGCGGTGAATTCGGGACGCACGGGCACGAGCTTGAACATCATGCCCCAACGCGCGTGGAGCCGACGACCACGTCGGCGGCGGTGAACTGCTCACCCATGAGATACGGGCCCTTCGCGAGCGCCTTCGCCGTCACATCCATCACGGTGTCGAAATCGCCGTAGCCCAGCATGCTGCGCCGCGGCTCGTCCTTGCGCGGGTTGGCGCGATCCATCATCGCCGCCTCGATGCAGTTCGGTCCGAAGAACAGCCACTTGAGATAAACGCCCCGGCGCGGGCTGCCGATCGGCACGCTGAGCTTGGCGCGGGGAAATTCGTCGGCGAGATAGGCGCAGATCGCCGCCGCCTCGGTGATGACGACGTCGCCGTGCTTGAGCGCCGGTACCTTGCCCATCGGGTTCACCGCGAGATAGTTGGGAGCGCGGTTATCGCCCTTGCTCAAGCTCAGCAGGTGGATGTCGTAGGGTTCGCCGACTTCCTCCAGCATCCATCGCGTGATCGATGAGCGCGACGGCGCGGCGTGATAGAGCGTAAGCTTCGCCATGCGGTACTCCGTTGTTGGCTGATGAGGGATGCCTTAAACCCGGATCGTGTCGGTTCTGCGAACGTCTTGCAGCGAGGCTGAGGTGGACACCCATAAGAGAGCGCAATGACGAAGACGAGATGCCTCTCGGTCGCCGCGATCCTATGCGGTTTGCTCGGCTGCGCGCCGGTGCTGGCGGCGCCGATTACGACCGGACGACAGGTGATCGACATCAACGGCACGCCCATGGTGGTTTTCACCTACCGCCCGGCGGGATGTTCCGATCCGGCCCTGCTGCTCGTCTTTCACGGTATCGCGCGCAATGCCGGCACATATCGCGATGACGCGCGCACACTCGCGGACCGGCTTTGCCTGCTGGTGGTCGCGCCGGTGTTCGGCAAACGCGCCTTTCCCGCCTGGCGCTACCAGCGCGGAGGCATCGTCAAGGACGCGGTGGTGCAAAATGCGCGCGACTGGACCGGCACACTGGTGCTCGATCTCGTAGCCTGGGCGCGCGGGCAGGAAGGCCGGGCCCTCCCCTATTCCCTGCTCGGCCACTCGGCAGGAGGCCAATTCCTCGACCGGCTCGCCGCCTTCGTGCCCACCGAAGCACGCCGTATCGTGATCGCAAATGTGGGAAGCTACGTGTTTGCGAGCCTTGAGATCGACGCGCCCTACGGACTGGGAAAGGTTTACTCAGGAACGGACGGCGAGGCGGCGCTGCGGCGTTACCTGGAACAGCCCTTGACCATCTATCTCGGCCAAGGCGACACCCGCGACGACGAGCGAAACGATTATCCCGAGGCGTTGGCCCAGGGCGCGTCGCGCTACCAGCGCGGATTGAACGTATTCAACGCGGCGAAGACGCTGGCACAGGCCCGCGGCTGGAAGTTCGGCTGGCGACTGGTCGAATTGCCCGGCGTCGGACACAACGCGCGCAAGATGTTCTCCGCGCCGCAGGCTTCGGAGGCGTTGTCGCCCTGACCCCCCGGTGAGACGCATGCGACTCGTGACGATGGCATCGATCATGGCGCTGATCGCCGCGCCCGCCGCCGGCGCCGACCGCCAGGTCGAACGCATCGTCGAACGGATCGTTGGCCGTCACGTTCGCTCGATCGTGCCGCCCGACGGCGCCGGCGGCGTCGCGGTGGCCTTGCGCATCGAAGGCCAAACGCTGTTCTTCAATTACGGCTGGGCCGATCGCGCCAACAAACGGCCGATCACGACCGACACGCTGTTCAATCTCGCTTCGCTGCGCAAGGTGTTCGAGACGACGCTGCTCGCGCAGGCGGTGGGCAACGGCGAACTCAGGCTCGACGACCCAGTCGCCAAATACGTCGTCGAGCTGGACCGGGACCGCGATATCGGCCGCGTCACGCTCGGCCAGCTCGCGACCCACACGTCGGGGCTGCTGCTGCCGCAGGACCATCCGCCCTGGCCGGATTGGGGCTACACGCTGCCGGAGTTCATCCGCACGCTCAATGCTTGGAAGGCCGACAAGACGCCCGGTCAGCAGCATCTTTATACCCACGCAGGCTACGTGCTTCTGCAGCTTGCGCTCGAGCGTCGATACGGAATGCCGATCGACGAGCTGATCGAGCAGCGGCTGCTGCGGCCGCTCGCCATGACGTCGACCGTGCTGCCGCGGCAGGATGACGGCGCGCGCGGACGCCTCTCCCCCGAACACAAGCGCCGCGCGGTGCAGGGCTACTCCGACAGTGGCGAGCCGCTCGGAGAGCCGGGCAGTCAGCAGAGCTACTACCACTGGCCGGGGACGGGCCAGATGTATTCTTCTGCGCGCGACATGGCCGCCTTTCTCGCCGCCAACCTCGGCGAGTTGCCGGTCGAGCGGTCGCTGCGCGAGGCGATGAGCTTGGCGCAGCAGGACGTCTGGACCATCGGCCCGCGCAACCGGCAGGCGTTAGCCTGGGAGGTCCTCGTCGGAGACGCGCCGACCATCACCGAAAAGTACGGCGGTCTCAACAACGCATCCGCCTATATCGGGATGATGCCGCGCCGCAAGCTCGGCATCGTGATCCTCGGCAATCGCGGCAACCAGTATCCCAACGAAATCGGCCGCCGGATCCTGCTCGAGCTCGCAGCGTCCCGACGGCTTCGCGCATGACATGCGGGTGGACGTGCTGCGCGCACAGAGATCAAGCGCCCGGTGGCGGTCCGTCATATTCGCGCACGCGCAACTTGCGCACCGTCAGCTCGTCTACTTCGAGCGCCTGGAAGCGCGCCTTCTTGACCGTTACGCGGCCCAGCGCGAGCCGACCGATCGCGAGCGCCCCGACGGCAACGGCTCCGAACGCGGCCGCGCCGATCGCAAGCGCGATTATGCTGGTGGCGGGAACGGCTTCGGCTCGGCGGACGATATCACGCGGCATCGATGGTCTCCGTCAGGCAGCTGCTTTCTCGTCGTCGGCGGGGTGAGATCACGCCGGCGTCCCGCCAGCATATCGGACGTCTCGCGAACGAACCGCAATGCCCTCCCCGCCGGCGGGGGTGCCAGTCCGATCTGCCGGCGTTGCGGCGAACAAGTCTTCTCCCGCTGTGTTAATATAGGTTCGGGTCGCGGCACGGCGTGACCAAGACCGGCATGGCGACCCTGATGCTCGGGAGGTACGACCATGGCGCAGCTACACGTTCTCATGGGGGCGGATACGATCCGCGCGCGTCCGACGGTGCGCCGCATCGGCCTCGCGGACCTCAAAGACGCGCTGGCACGCGGCCTCGCCGATTTTTCCGCCATACCGACCCATGCGGTGTTCCTGTGCCTGATTTATCCCATCGTCGGTCTGGTCCTGGCGCGGGCGATCCTGGGTTATGCGCTCTTGCCGCTCTTGTTTCCGCTCGCCGCCGGCTTCGCGCTGGTCGGCCCGTTCGTGGCCATCGGCTTTTACGAGCTGAGCCGGCGCCGCGAGCAGGGTCTCGATATTTCCTGGGAAGACGCCTTCGACGTGCTGCACTCGCCGTCACGCGACGCCATTGCGGCGCTGGGCTTTCTGCTGCTGGTGATCTTCGCGATCTGGATTGGCGTCGCGCAAGCGATCTACATCGCCAATTTCGGCTACGAGCCCGCCGCCTCGATTCCGCATTTCATCCGTCAAGTCTTCACCACGCCGGCCGGCTGGATGCTCATCATCGTCGGCAACTTCGTCGGCTTCCTGTTCGCGGTCACGGTGTTGATCGTCAACGTGGTGGCGTTTCCGCTGCTGGTCGACCGCGAGGTCGGCGCGGTCGAGGCGGTGCTGACCTCGGTGCGAGCGGTCGCCGCCAACCCGATCATCATGGCGGTCTGGGGCTTGATCGTCGCCGCGCTGTTGGTGATCGGCTCGTTGCCGTTCTTCTTCGGGCTGGCCGTGGTGGTGCCGGTGCTCGGCCATTCGACCTGGCATCTCTATCGCAAGGTCGTGGAGCCGGACCCGAGCCCCCGCGAAGACCATCCGCGTCCGCCGCAGAAACGTCGTTATGCGGCGCAGTTTCCGGCCGCGCTGTTCGCCGGCGAGGACAAGCAGCCTCCGGGACAATCGTAGAGGCGGCGCCCACTCGCCATCGCCACGCTATTCGCGCGCAGGCTGGTGGCCGGCCGACGCCGGCACGGCGGCTTGCTCAGGGCTGGGGCCAGAAGCGGTATGGCGGTGCGACCCGCGCGGCGCGGTAGTGTCGTGGCACGACCCAGCCGTTCCAGCCGTAGGTGCCGCCCCAGCCGACGCCGGCATAGGTGCCATAACCGCACCAATACCAAGCCGCGCCCGCCCATCCGTAGGGGTACCAGCAGTACGGCTTGCCGCGGTAGATGAATTGCGCCGGTTCGGCGAGCGCAAGATCGGTCGCGATCGCGCTCGGCGCAACCGGCGCCGCGTGGGCACGCCCGCCCGCCAAAGCCGCGGCCAACGCGGCAACGGACACAAGACGCAACGCCACCTTGCGCACGGCTCCCCCCTGTTCGCGCAGACTGAGCGAACGTTCCTCCCATTGGAGGCAAGAAACGTGTCGAAAATATTTTCACGCGCCGCGCGCTCGAAGAAAATCGGCGCCAGCCGCTCACGCCGCAACGCCGGCCACAGCCAATTCGCGAACCTGCGTCGCTTGCCGCGGAAGCGCGCTGCCCGGCTGCGACTCGTAGCCGACCGCTCGCAGCGTTCCGTTGGCCGCGCACATCTCCACCGCGATGCGGGTGAAGGGATTGAGCACGGGCGGCGTCACCCAGGCGAAATCGGAGCGCGCGAACGACTGCGGCCAGGACGAGAGCGCCTCGCGCCGGGCGCGGCTGTGCGCGGTCGCCTCTTCGCGCGAGCTCTTGAGCAGGAGCGTGGCGCACACCCGCGCCTCCCATGGCGTCGTGCTCCGGAGCCAATCGTTGGCCGTCGACGTGTCCTCGGCACGACTGGCAAAGCCTTCCTCCGTTCGCTCGATCACACAGCGCTCGCCACGCTCGCATCCGATGAGCGTGAAGATCACCGGACGCGCCACCGGCACCGTCTCGAGCTGGCGCTTGGCCTCGCCGAAATGGCGGCAAGTCTCGAACACCTCGCGCAACAGATGGTCGGGCGGGCGGAAGCGGATCGGCCATGTCCGCAATGCGTTCACGGCGAGGTCGTAGGGCCGCAGCCATGGCTTGCGGGTGCGGCGCCAGAGCGGCGCCTGGTTGATGGCGGCCGCGAACCGGCCGGGCGCCAAGGCGGTCAGCGCGCCCGCGTAGCCCGGCCAGGTGACGTTGATGAACTCGCCCGCGGGGCCGCGCATGCGTGCGATTTCGAGATGACGGCCGAGTCCCGGAAATGGCCAATCGAGCGTGCGCGCGAGCCAGGGCCCGCCGTCTTCGTCGCGAGCAACCGCGGTGCAGCCCCATTGGTAGGTGCCGTTGAGAAACCAGATACCGGGAAAACCGAGCGCGACGGCGATCGCTTCGAGGTCGGTGACGTAGGGGGAATGCGAGCGCTGGAGCCAGCGGCGCGTCACCGCGTCCATGGCGGGAAGCAGCATGCGCGCCCCGCGCGGCAACCAGGTCACACAATCATCCCGCAGCGCGCGCGCCCGTGCACACGCGTCGACCGCGTGGCGAACGGGTCCGCCCTCGCGCACATCCACGACCAGAATGGAAACCAGCTCGGCCTTGCTCATGGGGCGCGATGCTTACGATAGTTCCAAGGCCGGCGCTACACCCGCGGCGTCATGCCGACGTGCCCGCGACCGGGTGCCGCGGCGCCGGCGGAATTGATCATTGGCCCCTTCCGCGACATTCTTTACAGTCTTCAAAGGCACCAGCGACGGTTTCGGGTGTGGAGGGGCCAAGTGGTCAAGCTTGCACGACGCGTGCTCAGCATTCTCGCGCTGGCGGCGCTCGCAACGCCGGTGCAGGGGGAGGACGACTTCCCGCTCGTCGGCACCTATACGGAAAATCAAGCCTGCAAGACGGACGGTTCGGACCCCGGCGTGTCGCGCGTGACGATCACGCCGCGCGACATCGACTCCGTGTTCGGCTTGTGCACGATCCTGAACAAGAAGCGCGAGGGCGCCACCTTCGTCGTCCATGTCGAATGCAAGGGCCCGGGCGGCAGCCAAATGCTGGGCGACGTCATCTTCACGCCGCGTGAGGACAAGACCATCGACTTTTCAGATCAGGACCAGACCTACAAGGCCGTGCTTCATCGATGTCCTGATTGAGCGGCTCGCGCGCCCTCCCTTCTCCCAAAGCTCCAGTCCCGGGCCCACCCGGCGGCCATTTTCGCTCCACCCGTTCGCGCAACCGTATGTATAATCGTGCCCGCGGCACGGCCTTCGAACCGGTAAGGAGCGCCATGACCTACGAAAGTATGCTCGCGGAGACGGTCGCCTTTCGCGGCCACAAGGGGGATGTGGGCGAAGCCTATTACGCGCGTCCGCTCGGCGGCGGACCATGGCCCGGCGTGGTGCTGATCCATCACATGCCCGGGTGGGACGAATGGATCAAGGAGGCGACCCGCAAGCTCGCCCATCATGGATTGGCGACCATCGCACCGCACCTCTATTTCCGCGAAGGCCCCGGCAGCCCCGACGATGTCGGCGCCCGCGTGCGCGCGGCCGGCGGCGTCGCCGACGAGCAAGTCCTGGGCGACGTCGCGGGCTGCATGGAGTTCTTGCGCGCCCAACCTTATGCCAACGGCAAGGTCGGAGTGATCGGCTTCTGCTCGGGCGGGCGCCACACCTATCTCGCCGCCTGCTCGCTCGACGGCATCGACGCGGCGGTGGATTGCTGGGGCGGCAACGTCATCGTCGACGACCCCAAGCAGCTCAATGCCAAGCGGCCGGTCGCGCCCATCGATCTCACGGCGAAGCTGCGCTGTCCGCTGCTCGGCCTGTTCGGCAACGACGATGAAAATCCCAACCGCGACCAGGTGAACCGCACCGAAGCCGTGCTCAAAAAGCTCGGCAAGAGCTACGAGTTTTACCGCTACGACGGCGCGGGCCACGCCTTTTTCAACGCCGCGCGGCCCGCCTATCGCCCGGAGCAGGCACTCGACGGCTGGAACAAGGTGTTTGCATTCTTCCACGGGCATCTCGCTGCGACGGCCGCGGCCCGCGCGGCCTGACGTTCGAGGAGATCATCCATGTGCTCTTACATCGTCGAGAAGGCCAAGCTCCTGGGCAGCGCCAAGGGGCCGAACGGCTGGATGCGGATCGACACCGCCAACGTCTACTACGATCATCCCTTCCACGCGCCGCTCGATCATGCACTCGGCATCGACTTCGTCAGCGAAGCGGATGGCGGGCGCGAGCGCGTCGCGGTGGAATTGAGCGCGGCGTCCGCGCGCGAGCTGGTTGCGAAGATCCTCGCCGCCTTGGCCAGCGGCGAAGTCGAGCACGGCAAGGCGGCCCGCCATGCGGCGGCACCGGTCGCGGCGGAATGACGCGCTCGGTTTGATGCCCAGGATGACCGCGGGAGAACCGCCATGACGGTCATGACCCGAACCAGGTTCGACGTCGTTCCGCTCAGCAAACATATCGGGGCCGAAATCCGCGGCCTTGATCTGCGCGAAAAGCCCGACGACGAAACCGTTCGCGCCATCTACCAGGCCTGGCTCGATCACCTCGTCATCGTCTTTCCTGGCCAGAAGCTGTCGCAAGAAGATTTGATCCGCGCGACCGGCTATTTCGGTGAGCTCGGCGAGCTGTCCCGGCCGCCGAAGTATTTCCCCAAGGGCTATTCGAGCCTGCTGCCCGGGATCATGTTGATCTCCAATATTCGCGAGAACGGGGAGCCCATCGGCGCCCTGCCCGACGGAGAGATGATGTTTCATCACGACATGATCCACGCCGAGGTGCCGAGCAAGGCGACGTTGCTTTATTCCGTCGAAATTCCTTCCACCGGCGGCAACACGCTGTTCGCCAGCGGCTACGCCGCCTATGACACGCTCGATCCGGCGATCCGCGATCGGCTCGAAGGCCGCAAGGCCATGCACCACTACAACTACGGATCGACCCAAAAGGGTGACAACCGCGGCACCGTGGCTTTCGCCGAATGCACCCATCCGGTGTTTCGCACCCACGAGGACACTGGCCGCAAGGCGGTCTACGTCAACCGGCTGATGACCATCGGCATCGTTGACATGCCGCCGGCGGAAAGCGAGCCGCTGCTCAACGCCGTGTTCGACCATTCGGAGAAACGCGACTTCGTCTACGAGCATGTTTGGCGCGTGGGCGATCTCCTGCTGTGGGACAATCGCTGCTCGTCGCACGCGCGCACCGATTTTCCCTCGAGCGAGCGCCGGCTGATGCTGCGCACCACGGTCAAGGGCACGGTGCGGCCGTATTGAGACGCCGGGCGCGCATCGCCGTCATCGCTTGTCGAAAACCATCACTTTGGAGACGAAAGCGTTCACGTCTCGGATATGAGCGAGGCCGCAATCTGCGGCGATGCTGCGGAAATCCTCCTTGAGGTAGCTCCTGTAGTAGGGCTCGTGATAGCTCTGCGGAAAGAGTTCGAGCATGCCGTCATAGTCAGGCTCGTCGCCGATTTGCAGCGAGTCCACGACGACGACGCGACCGCCGGACTTCAACACGCGGGCGAACTCGTGAAATACGACGCGGCGCACCTTCGGCGGCAATTCATGAAACATGAACATGCTCGTCACCGCATCCTGGCTTGCATCCTTGACGGGAAGCGCCTCCCCATTCGCGACCATGAGGTTGAGCCAGCACCACCGCTTCAAGTGACGCTTGGCCTCCGCGAGGTAAGCTTCCGACAGATCGATGCCGAGGGCCGGCAGGCGCGGCCATGTCTGCTTGAACGCATCGAGAAAGCGCCCGGTGCCGCAGCCCACGTCGAGCAACCGCAGGCGCCGCTGATCGCGTCCGGCGAAGACTTCGTGCAGCGGTAGCAGCGCTTGTCGGCGCGTCGCATTCGCCGAGCCGTTGAAAAGCACCTCGACCTGCGTGTCGTATCGCTGCGCCGAATCCTCCGTCAGCCAGCCGCCCGATTGGAAGTGGAAATTCTGCAGATAGTAATCGGGCCGCTTGCGGCGCGTGTCCTCGGTCATCACCTGCCGGAACTGTCGGTTCTCACGGCGCCGATGCACGTCCGGCAAATCCTCGAAGAAGAGGCGCGAACGGTTGAGCACGAGCGGCAATGTGCCGTCATGATCGGCGGGCAAGGGATAGATGCCGGCCTCGACGTTGGCGAGGTCTTGCCGGAACAGCACCGCCATATCGGCGTAAAGGCGTCGCCGGTCGGGCACGGGCGCACGGGTGTGAGCGCGCGGCCGCGTGCTTGCACCGGCGCGCTCGCGCACGGCTTGGGACAGGCGCCGCATCACCATGCCGTGCCCGACATACCAGGCAACCCGCGGCAGCTGCCTTGCGCCGTATGCGATGCGGGTAGCGAACTGGGAGACGGGATCGGCCATGCCGTGGCTCCTCAGCAAGGTAGAAACCTTATTTCCCAACAGCTGGCAAAGAGTAACTGTTCCGTCATCGCCGCGTTGAGCTTTAGCACTTGGCGGCGCGCGCCGACGTCACGCGCCGAACTTGACGGCGAGATCCTCGAGATTCGCCGCGGCGACGTCGACCGGCGCCTGGGGAGCGGCTTCCCCGATACCCGGCCCGTGCTCGTTCGGTCGTGCGATGTGAGCCGTGCGCAGCCCGCATTTGGCCGCTTCCAGAAGATCGTTGGTATGCGCCGCGACCATCATGCAGTCGCCGGGCGGCAGATCGAAGGCCTCGCAGGCGGCGAGGTAGACGCGCGCCTTGGGCTTGTAGTCGCCCGCGATTTCCGCGCCCAGGATCGCGTCCCACGAAAAATTGTTGCGGCGGGCGAGGTCGACCATCAGCGAGATGTTGCCGTTCGAGACCGGCGCCAGCAGGAAACGGCGCTTGAGCCGGGCAAGGCCTCCCGGCACTTCGGGCCAGGCGGGAAGGCGATGCCAGGCGAGATTGAG
>JBKOXY010000497.1:0-4158 GCA_046725125.1 Pseudomonadota bacterium
CGCTGCGCGCAGCCGCGCATTTTCCGCCTCCAGCGCCGCGATCCGATCCCGCAGCGCGGCCGTGGCCTCCTCGATTTCGGCCTCGGTGAAGCGCGCGGTGATGTGCTGGGAGCAGTTCGCGTCCCATGCCTCCACCGTAAACAGGATCGCGCGGTCGGGGCGGGCGCGATAACCGGGATCGATGAGCCGAGCGAGCAGTGCCGGGTCGTCTTCGACCACGCGCGCGCGTCCCCAGAGCTTGATCCGACGCCGGCGCGCGAAATCGAGCAGGAACAGATAGGTGCGATCGTTCTCGGCGAGGTTGCTGAGCGTGATGTACTGGCGGTTCCCGGCGTAGTCGGCGAAGCCGAGCGTTTTCTCGTCCAGCACTTTGATGAAACCCTGCGGGCCGCCGCGGTGCTGGATATAGGGCGCGCCGTCAGCGGATACGGTCGCGAGGAACGCGGTATCGAGTTCGGCGATGAAGGCCGCAAGCTCAGGCGTCACGCGATCGGGAAAGCCCGCGGCGATGCGTTTCTCGTAGGCGCGCGCCGAACCGCGCTCGGCTTGCGCACGTCGGGCCGCCGGCGGAAAGACGATGTCGCTGTTGTTGGTCATGGCACGAACCGTCGAGCACGCGAGCCGGCCTCGCCAAGCTCGCAGGTTGGTCAGCAAGTTGGTCCCGGGGACCTCTCGTGGGGCCGAGATTGGCCCCATAGCACAATATGGATCATTTCTTATTTGATGATAATATTCTTTTGTCGGAAGAAATTATTGCAATATATGCAACAACATGGACCGTATCGATAGCGTTGCGGCCTTTGTGGAAGTCGCTGAGCGCCGCAGTTTCACCGCGGCCGCGCGCCGGCTCGCGCGCTCACCGGCCGCAGTTACCCGCGCGGTGGGCGAACTCGAAACGCGGCTCGGGGTACGACTTCTCAACCGCACCACGCGCGCGGTCAGCCTCACCGAGGCGGGCGACCGGTTTCTGGCTGGCGCGCGCCGTGTGCTCGCCGATCTCGAGGAGATCGAACGCGCGGCGGCGGGCGAGGGCATAGAGCCGCGGGGCGAATTGCGCGTCACCGCGCCGATCCTGTTCGGACGTCTACACGTGCTGCCGATCGTGACCGAGTTCCTCGGCCGCTTTGCCGACGTGTCGGTCGCGCTCATCTTGATCGATCGGCCCGTCGAGCTGGTGGAGGAGGGGCTCGACGTCGCGGTGCGCATCGGCGTGCTGGCGGAAAGCTCGGCGGTCGCGACCCGGGTCGGCGCCGTGTGCCGCATCGTGGTCGCTTCCCCCACCTATCTGGCGCAACACGGCACCCCGCAAACGCCCGCGGATCTCGGCGCGCACGGTGTCGTCGCGTTCTCCGGCGTTGCGGGCGTTGAGCGCTGGATATTTCGTAACGAGACCGGCGAAACGAGCGTCGCCATAAGACCGCGGCTCATCGTGACCACGGCCGAAGCCGCCCTTGATGTGGTGAGAGCCGATTTCGGTATTACCCGTGTGCTCAGCTACCAGGCCGCTGACGATATTGCCCGCGGTTCGCTCCTTCGGCTGCTGCCAGCGCACGAAGGGCACGAGCTGCCGATCCACCTCCTCTATCCGGGGGGACGGCATCCGCCGCCGAAACTGCGCGCCTTTCTTGATTTCGCCAAGCCTCGCCTGCGCCGCCGCTGCGACGCGATCATGCGCGCGATAAATTCCTGAGCCGCTGTCCTTGCCAGCCGCAGGACCAACGGACCGGAGCCGTCATCACCGATCCTCCCAGGTCGGTTGGCGCTTCTCGACGAAAGCGGAAATACCCTCCTCGGCGTCGCGCGCCATCATATTTTTCACCATCACTTCGGTCGCGTGGTCGTAGGCATCGGCGATGCCCATTTCCAGCTGGCGGTAGAATGCCTCCTTGCCGAACTTCACCGCCGCCGCCGACTCGGCGGCGATCTTGCGCGCAAGTTTGAGGGCCTCGTCGCGGGCCGTGCCGGGCTCGACCACGCGGTTGACGAGCCCGACGCGATAGGCGTCTGCGGCCGAGATCATGTCGCCGGTGAGCAGCATCTCGAGCGCATGCTTGCGCGCCAGGTTGCGCGAGAGCGCGACCATGGGAGTCGAGCAGAACAGGCCGATATGCACGCCCGGCGTGCAGAACTTGGCGCTCGTGGAAGCGACCGCCAGATCGCAGGTCGCGACCAGCTGGCAGCCGGCCGCAGTGGCGGTCGCTTCGACCGCTGCGATCACCGGCTGTGGCAGCCGTAGGATGGCGAGCATCACCGCGCTGCAGCGCTCCATGATGTGGCGGGTGTAGCTGCGCCCCCCATCCGCATCGGTGCGATGGGCGGTCAATTCCTTGAGGTCATGTCCGGCCGAGAACGCGCTCCCCTGCGCCGCGAGCACCACCGCGCGGATGCGCTCGTCCGCGGCAAGGCTTTCGAGCTCTTGCGACAGGGCCGCCAGCATCGCCTCGGATAAGCTGTTGCGGGCCTGCGGGCGGTTGAGCGTGAGAACGGCAATGTTGCCGGTATCCTCCCGCACCACGACCGGCTCGTTCGCGGCTGCGGGACCGCTCGCAGGCGCGGAGGATTGGGCTTTCATTGGCGTCGGTTTCCGGGAACCTCGTCCATCTCCCTTCTACTTAGCGCAGCGGGCGGGCGGCGCAAGCTACCGCGGAACAGGGAGAGTGCCGGCGCGTTAAGGCGTGAGGACAATCATTCGCGACGTGGTGGCGCGATGGAAAGGAAGACAGCTGCCTCAAGGAGGAACGCCGGGCGCAAGCGCCGCAGCCCGCGGCAAAGCGGGTCGTCGCGGCGCGCGGCGCGGACAGGCCGGCGTTGGTCGCAGCACGTGACCGAACACAGCGATGCGCTGACCCTCGACAAGGGCGTCTTCGCATTACGCGATCCCAAGCGGATCGCGGCGTCGTTGAAACGATCGGCTGAAAGAAGCAGACGTCGGAAAAGCAGTCCCTTTCGCTCCGCGCTTTCCATGCTCACCTTCTACATCAATCGTGCCGGCAAGAGAGCCTGCCCGCGTCCCGTAAGAGGACCTTGATGCGGGCGAAAGATGAGCTGCGCAAGCAATTCGGCAAGGCGTGATAGATCCGGGCTCGCGTCCCAGCTGCGGTGCGGAGCGTGCGCCGCACCGTTGATGCGCAAATGCGCCCATCGCGACCCACGAGTTCCGCGTCGTATGTGAGCTGAGCGTCCGCCGATCTTTTTCATTTGCCTACAATCGTCTAGTTCTGTTGCCATCCTGGAGGGCGGCGGATGGCGGTGGTGATGACAGTCGAGGAGCTCGAGCGCTTTTTCCTCGCCGAGTTTCCGCAAGTTTTCCATCCCAAGAGCGGCCTTGTAATCGAAGGGGTGTGGGAGCGCGGCTGCCGGGTGCGACAGACTTTCCGTCAGGTCTCGGTACGGCCGGGCGGTACGATTTCCGGGCCCACCATGATGGCGCTTGCGGACTTTGCCATGTATGTGGCGGTGCTTGCCACGATCGGTCCGGTCCCGCTGGCCGTGACCATCAACCTCAACATCAATTTTTTGCGCAGGCCCGCGCCGCGCGACCTAGTCGCCGAGGCGCGGCTGCTCAAGCTCGGCAAGCGGCTCGCCACCGGCGAGGTCACCATTTGCTCGCCCGGCGAGGCGGAGCCCGTGGCCCACGCGACCTCGACGTATTCGATTCCGCCGGGAGGTGGGGAGGTACTATAGGACCATAATGATAAACGATTGAGTGAGCGGAGATATATTGATGACGGCGTTGACCGCAGCCGGGCCGCGGGTGTATGAGCCGCGCGCAGCGAGACATGTTCGCCAGTCGTTACGGAACGCCGTGTCATGAAAACCTTTTCGGCCAAGCCCGCCGAGATCGAGAAGAAATGGGTCGTCATCGATGCCACTGGCCTCGTGGTCGGCCGCCTCGCAAGCCTGGTGGCGATGCGGCTGCGCGGCAAGCACAAGCCGACCTACACCCCTCACGTCGATGACGGCGACAATGTCATCATCGTCAACGCGGAAAAAATCGTGCTGACCGGCAAGAAGCGCGAGAACAAGATCTATCGCCATCACACCGGCCATATCGGCGGCATCAAGGAGCGCACCGCGCGCTCGATCCTGGAGGGCAAATTTCCGCAGCGGGTCGTGGAGAAAGCGGTCGAACGCATGCTACCGCGCGGACCGCTTGGG
>JBKOXY010000274.1:0-8099 GCA_046725125.1 Pseudomonadota bacterium
GCCGGTCAAAGGCTCGGCATCAAGGAAGTCGACGAGGGCATTTGGCTCGCCAGCTTCATGCATTACGATCTCGGATACTTCGACCTGGAGCAGAAAACCCTGCAACCTCTCGACAACCCGTTCGGCACGAGGTCGTCACCCATGTCTTAGGTACGACCTGTCACCTATGTGTCCGGGCTGGACAGCAGAAACTTTGGAGCGGGCGAAGGGATTCGAACCCTCGACCCCGACCTTGGCAAGGTCGTGCTCTACCCCTGAGCTACACCCGCGTCCGAAATCCGGTCGCGCAAGGCGGCCGGACGAGCGAGCACCTATGCCAAAAGGGCGCAACCTTTGCAACCTCTCGCCCACCGTCGCGTCGGCGCGCAGTGCCCCCTTGCCGCTAGCGAACCCGCGTTGCATGAAGCGCGCGGCATCAAGACCGCGTGAACCGCAGGCCCATGCCCGCCACTGCGTCCGATCTCTTCGCGTTCCTCGACCGGCTCGGCATCGCCCACGTGACGGTGACGCATCCCGCGCTGTTCACCGTCGAGCAATCGCAGCAACTGCGCGGAACCATTCCTGGCGGCCATACCAAGAACCTGTTCCTCAAGGACAAGAAGGGCGCGCTGTTCCTGGTCACAGCGCTCGAGGACGCGGCGATCGAGCTCAAGTCGCTGCACCGGCGCCTGGCGGCCTCGGGCCGCTTCTCCTTCGGCCCGGCCGACCTCATGCGCGCGACGCTCGGCATCGAGCCCGGCGCGGTTACGCCGTTCGCGGCGATGAACGATGCCGATCACCGGGTGAGCGTGGTGCTCGATGCCGCGCTGATGCGCCATGAAACGCTCAACTGTCACCCGCTGGTCAACACCATGACCACCTCGATCGCGCGCGCAGACCTCGTGCGGTTCCTCGAAGCCACCGGCCATCCGCCCCGGATCGTGCCGGTCGCGGAACAAGAGGCACCGACGCCGGATTGAGTTTATTGATTGCAAACACCCCGGTTGACACCATTTAATTGGCTATATTCAGGTTTTCGGCGCGGCGGGGCTCGCTTGAGCCGCGATCGGCAATGCCCCATTGAATGGCCCAAACGGTCCCAGTGAACGGCCGAAGCCGGCCGGCGTGGATGGCACGGACGAAGGACGGACGAGATGACGATGTTGCAGAGCGGTGAGGCGGCGGCCCCCAGCAGCGTGGTCAAGGACACGACCACCCAGACCTTCGTCAAGGACGTGATTGAGGAATCCAAGCGCCAGCCGGTGCTGGTGGATTTCTGGGCGGAATGGTGCGGGCCGTGCAAGCAACTCGGTCCGGTGCTGGAAAAGGTGGTCCGCGCCGCCAAGGGCAAGGTGAAGCTCGTCAAGATGGACATCGACAAGCACCCCACGATTCCGGGGCAGCTCGGCATCCAGTCGATCCCGGCGGTGTTCGCCTTCGTCAACGGCCAGCCGGTCGACGGCTTCCTCGGCGCGCTGCCGGAAAGCCAGGTGGCGGCGTTCATCGAGCGCGTCGCCAAGGATCGCCTCGGCGGCGAGGAAAAGGATCTGTTGAAGAGCGCCGATGACGCGCTCGCCAAGGGCGACGCCGCGGGCGCCGCCGATCTCTACGCGCAGGTGCTGGCGCAGGACAACGGCAACGTCGCCGCGCTTGCCGGCCTCGCGCGCAGCTACGTGCGCACCGGCGCCACCGAGCAGGCCAAGCAGACGCTGGCCCTGGTGCCGGAAGCCAAGCACAACGACGCCGCGGTCGCCGCCGCCCGCGCGGCGCTCGAAGTCGCCGAGCAGGCGAAATCGGTCGGGCCCATCGCCGATCTCGAACAGAAGGTCGCGGCCAATCCGCTCGACCATCAGGCGCGGTTCGATCTCGCGCTCGGTTTGAACGGCAAGGGGCGCCGCCAGGAGGCGGTCGATAATTTGCTCGAGATCGTCAAGCGCGATCGCAAATGGAACGACGACGGCGCGCGCAAGCAGTTGGTTCAGTTCTTCGAGGCCTGGGGCCCCACCGACGAGGCCACCGTCAACGGGCGCAAGCGGCTGTCGTCGATCTTGTTCTCCTGACGTGAGGCTTGAGCGGCCGCATGCCGAGGAGCGCGTCTCAGGGCGAGGATGAGGCGAGCAGGTCCGGTCGCATTGCCGCGGCGGGAGAGCAACGATGCCCCTGAATGCGGTCTACCAGAACCCCGGCGACCTCGCCCATGTGATCCCGGTCTTTCCATTGCCGGGCGCGCTGCTGCTCCCGCGCGGGCAAATGCCGCTCAACATTTTCGAACCGCGCTATATCGCGATGATCGACGATGCCTTGCGCGCGGGGCACCGCCTGATCGGCATGATCCAGCCCGACGCCGCGCATCCCGGACCCGAGAACAAGCCCACCCTCTACAAGATCGGCTGCGTCGGCCGTATCACCCAGATCGCCGAGACCGGCGACGGCCGCTACCTCCTCCAGCTCACTGGCATTGCCCGCTTTCGCGTCGACGAGGAGCTCACCGTGTCGACGCCCTATCGACAATGCCGCGTGAGCTATGAGCCCTTCGTGGACGATTTCACACCTCGCAAAGGCGAGGATGACGTCGACCGCGCGGGCCTGCTGCGGGCGCTGTCGGATTTTCTCAAAGCCAACAACCTCAAGGCCGACTGGGAGGGCATCGAAAACGCGCCCAACGAGGCACTGGTCAACGCGCTCGCAATGATGTCACCCTACGGGACGGCCGAGAAGCAGGCGCTTTTGGAAGCGCCCGATCTCAAGACCCGCGCCGAGATCCTGGTCGCGGCCACCGAGATCGAGCTTGCCAAGAAGACATCGGGCGGCGAAACGCCCCTGCAATAAAGGCTTTGATGTCCCGTACGCGCGGGCGCAACGCCGCCCCGCCGCTTGCGCGCGCGAGCGAAGATCAGGCTACGAGCCCGACGCGGCCGGTGCGTCGTGACCGCGGCATCGGGACATTCACGTATCGGAGGAGAATGAAGACAATGGCGAAGGAAGAGCTGCTCGAATTCAACGGCACGGTGACCGAGGTGCTGCCCGATGGCAACTACCGCGTCACCCTCGACAACGAACACCAGATTCTCGCGTACATGTCGGGCAAGATGCGCAAGTTCCGCATCCGCACCGGCGTCGGCGACCGCGTGATCGTGGAGGTCTCGCCCTACGATCTCACCCGCGGCCGCATCAATTTTCGCCACAAGGACGAAAGCGCGGGCCCGGCGCCGGCACGCCGTCCCAATTTCCGGCGGTAGGGAACGCGGCGCCGTGCTATAGCTGACGACGCGTTTCCACGGGTGACGCGGTTTTCGTCCCGGAGCGGCCCCGGGGCACGCCTTCGCCGCAAGCCCCACGCAGGTTGGAGTGCATCATGACCACCTCGCCCGAGCGCCCCGCCGGCAGCGTCGATCCGAAGCTCCTGGAAATTCTGGTCTGCCCGCTGACCAAGGGCCCGCTCGAATACGATGCCGAGAAACAGGAGCTGATCTCGCGCTCCGCCAAGCTCGCCTATCCGATCCGCGCCGGCATCCCGATCATGCTGCCCGAAGAAGCGCGCCGGCTGGATTGACGCGCGTTTGAGACCGGCAGTTGGGTCCGCAGCCGGATAATTCCGTCGCGTCGCGCATTTTGACTTGACTCGCGTAACGAGAATCTTCCAGAAAAAGGTACTCACCAAAGCTGCACCAACCGCCCCGGGCGAGACGCCGCTCCCGGGCTTTTTGTTGCCTGACCGCGAGCGCCGTCAAACGCCGGTCGAGCGCAACCTTTGGATGCAGGGGCCGATCGCTGGCGCAGTTTCATTGTTTCCGGATTGTTATTTACAATGCGTTTTACAACTCCAGCGTGTTGCCGGCTCGCGGCTTGTTTTCCGCCCGCGCGAAGCGATGAATGGCCGGGACAACAACGCGGCCGTCATCAGCGAGCAAAGGGAGAGCCATGATCAAAATCTGGGGGCGAAACACCTCGGTCAACGTGCAGAAGGTGATGTGGGCGGTCGGCGAGCTCGAGCTGCCGCACGAGCGCATCGACGTCGGCGGCGCCTTCGGAAAGAACAAGGAGCCCGCCTATCTCGCCATGAACCCCAACGGCCTGGTGCCGACGCTCGAAGAGGACGGATTCCTGCTGTGGGAATCGAACTCGATCGTGCGCTACCTCGCGGCAAAATACGGCGCCGGCAAGCTCGAGCCCGCCGACATGCGCTCGCGCGCGCAGGCCAGCAGCTGGATGGACTGGCAGCTCACGGTCGCCCATCCGCCGCTCACGCCGGTGTTCTGGGGGCTCATCCGCACGCCGCCGGAGAAGCGCGATCACGCGGCGATCGAGGCGGGCAAGGTCAAGTGCATCGCGGCGATGACGATTCTCGACGCGCACCTCGCCAAGACCGCATTCGTCGCCGGCGACACGCTGTCCATGGGCGACATTCCGGTCGCGCTGATGGCCTACCGCTTTCGCCGCTTGGTGCCGGAGCGGCCGACGCTCGACCACCTCGAGCGTTGGTTCGCCGCCATCGAGCAGCGCCCCGCGTTCGAGCAACACGTGCTGGCGATCCCGTTCGTGTGAGAGCCGCTCGCAAGTCCGGCGGCTACAACGCCTCGCCGCGCAGGAGCTTCGGCACTTCGCCCACGAGTCCGGCGGCCTCGCGGATGAAAAGATGCTTCAACCCGGGCAGACGATCGACGAGACCGAGGCCGACGTCGCGTAGCAGGCGCAGTACGTCCGATTGGTTGGAGAACAGCCGGTTGAGCCCGTCGGTCGCAATCCCCATCGCCATGGTGTCGAACCGCCGCCAGCGCTGATAGCGCTCGAGCACGGCGAGCGAGCCGGGATCAAGCCCGAGCCGGACGGCGTCGACGATCACTTCGGCGAGCGCGGCCACGTCCTTGAGCCCCATATTGAGCCCCTGCCCCGCGACCGGATGGATGACATGCGCGGCGTCGCCTATGAGCGCCAGGCGATCGGCGATGAACGCGCGCGCCACCGAAAGACCGAGCGGATGGACGCGGCGCGGGCCGACCGCCGCGATCTCGCCGAGATGGAGGCCGAAGCGCCGCTCGAGCTCGGCGTGAAATTCCGCGTCGGGCAGCGCGACGATGCGCCCCGCCTCCTGCGCCTGCTCGGTCCACACGATCGACGACCGGTGGCCCACGGCGGCATCGCGTGTCAGCGGCAGGATCGCGAACGGCCCGGCCGGGAGAAAATGCTCCTCGGCGCGCCCGTGATGATCGCGCTCGTGCGCGACGGTGGTGACGATGGCGGACTGGCCGTAGCTCCAGCCGTGGCTGGCGATGCCCGCACGCGCGCGGATCGCCGAATGCGCGCCGTCGGCCGCGACCACGAGGCGCGCGGCGAGCGCATCGCCATTGGACAGACGCACATTGGTGCAGTTGGTGGCGCGGTCGGTCGCAAACTCGAGATCAGTGACTGCCGCAGGCTCAAGCGTGACGCCTTCGTCCTTCGCCTTCGCCGCCAGCGCCGCGAGCAGCGGCCCATTCTCGACCATGTGGGCGAACGGCTCGCCCGGCTCCACATCGCCATCGAAGCTGAGAAAGACTGGCCGCACGACGTCGGCGAGACGGCTGTCGGTCACCACCATGTCGAGGATGGGCTGCGCCTCGACGTCCTGCCAAACGCCGATGGTCTCGAACAGGCGCCGCGCCGCGGCGACGATGGCGGACGCACGCTCATCTTTCGCCGTGCCCGCCAGCGTCGGGTCGGCGACCGCGACGGAGAACGACGGCGCAAGGCCTTGGCGCAGCGCAATCGCCAGCGCCAGGCCGGCAAAGCCCGCGCCGCCGATCAGCACGTCGACCTTCTGCGCGTCCCGCGACGATGACTCCACGGCCGCCTCCTGCCGCGACTATAGCATTGTCATGTCCCGCCTCAGCGGACGATGATGGGCGCCGAGACAAAAAGGGTTGCAATGTCCTCCGCGGTCCAAGACCTCCTCGCCATCCTCGACCTCGAGCGGCTCGAGCTCAATCTGTTCCGTGGCCGCTCGCCGCAGGTGGGCTGGCAGCGCGTGTTCGGCGGACAGGTGATCGGCCAAGCGCTGGTCGCCGCCTGCCGCACCGTCGACGTGACGGGCCGGCCGCCGCACTCGCTGCACGCCTATTTCCTGCTCCCCGGCGACCCCAAGGTGCCGATCATCTACGAGGTCGACCGCATCCGCGACGGCAAGAGCTTCACCACGCGGCGCGTGGTCGCGATTCAGCACGGGCAGGCGATTTACACCATGGCGGTGTCGTTCCACCGCGACGAGCCCGGCATGAGCCACCAGGCCAAGATGCCGCAGGTGGCGAGGCCGGAGGACCTGCCGAACGAAGCCCACATCAAGGAGCGCGTGCTGCCGCTGATGCCGGATCCGGTGCGGCGCTACTATGAGCGCGAGCGGCCGATCGAATGGCGGCCCGTGGAGCTCGACCGTTACCTCGGCAAGAAAATCGAGGATGGCCGCTTCCACGTGTGGATCCGTGCGACGGCGCGGCTGCCGGATGAGCCCGCGATCCATCAATGCGTGCTCGCCTACGCCTCCGACATGCTGCTGCTCGACTCGGCGCTGATCCCGCATGGGCGCACCGTGTTCGAGCAGACCCTGATGGCCGCGAGCCTCGACCACGCGCTCTGGTTTCACCGCCCGTTTCGCGCCGACGACTGGCTGCTCTACGCCCACGACAGCCCCAATCTCTCGGGCTCCCGCGGCTTCTCCCGCGGTCTCATCTTCGCGCGCGACGGAACGCTGGTTGCGTCCGTGGCCCAGGAGGGGCTGCTACGCGAGCGCAAGGCCCCGCGCTAAAGCTCAGCCATCCTGATCTGTCCCGCGTTCAGTGATCGGGCGGCCGCGAACCGCAAATTAATCGCTTAATTTTTGACCATAACGCCGATATTGTGAGCAGGCGCTCATGGGGGACGAATTCATGAAACTGGTCATCGCCATCATCAAGCCGTTCAAGCTCGAGGACGTGCGCGACGCGTTGGTCGCGCTCGGCGTGCAGGGCATGACTGCGAGCGAGGTCACGGGTTACGGCCGCCAGAAGGGACACACCGAAATCTACCGCGGCGCCGAATACGCCGTGAACTTCCTGCCGAAGATCCGCATCGAGGTGGCGGTGCCGTCCGATCGGGTGGGAGCCGTGGTCGAAGCCATCATTGCGTCCGCCAAGACCGGCCAGATCGGTGACGGCAAGATCTTCGTCACCACGATCGATCAAGCGGTGCGCATCAGGACCGGCGAGACCGGCGCGGACGCGTTGTAAGCGCCTGAAGCATCCAGGGGGACAAGCATGACGAGACAGAGCGGTAGCATGGCGTGCGGCATGGCCGTCACGCTGGGCTTGGTCTTCGCCGCCGTGCCGGCGCTGGCGCAGGAGATGACATCGAAGATCGACGGAGGCGACACCGCCTGGATGATCTCGGCCACCGCGCTCGTGCTGATGATGACCATCCCAGGGCTGGCGCTGTTCTACAGCGGAATGGTGCGCAAGAAGAACATGCTCGCGACCATGGCGCAAAGCGTCGCCTGCACCGCCGTCTGCTCGCTCCTGTGGTTCGCCGTCGGCTACAGCTTGAGCTTCGTCGGTGATGCGCCCATGCTCGGAACATTCGAGCGGCTGTTTTTGCGCGGCATCAGCATGGAGGCGACGAGCGCATTCGCGCCGACCATTCCGGAACTCTTGTACGTGGTTTATCAGATGACGTTTGCGATCGTCACGGTTGCGCTGATCGCGGGCGCGGTCGCAGACCGCATGCGGTTTTCCGCATTTTTATGGTTCGTCGCGGGCTGGCTGCTCTTCGTCTACGTGCCGATCGCGCATTGGGTGTGGGGCGGCGGTTTTCTCGCCGGTATCGGCGTTCTCGATTTTGCCGGCGGCACCGTCGTCCACCTCAACGCGGGCATTGCCGGTCTGGTCGCGGCTTACGCGCTCGGCAAACGCCACGGTTACGGCACGGACAATTTCGCACCCCATGACCTGTCGCTGGCGGTGATCGGCATGGGCCTGCTCTGGGTCGGCTGGCTCGGCTTCAACGGCGGCTCGGCGCTCGGCGCCAATGCGCGCGCCGCCTTTGCGATCACGGCCACGCATCTTGCGGCCTCGACCGGCGCGCTGACCTGGATGTTCCTGGAATGGTGGACGCGC
>JBKOXY010000047.1:0-10349 GCA_046725125.1 Pseudomonadota bacterium
TCGATCGCGGACTTGCGCCGCGGCGACGTGCTGCTGATCGCCGGCAAGGGCCATGAAACCGGCCAAATCATCGGCAAACAGGTGCTACCATTCAGCGACCATGAGGCGGTCGCCGCCGCGCTTGCCGGGAGGGTGGCATGACCGATCGGCCGCTCTGGGCCGTCGAGGCGATGGTTGCTGCGATGCGCGCCGCGCGCAACGGTCGGTTGCCACCTTCGGTGCCAGGCATTTCCATCGACACGCGCACGATTGCGCCCGGTGAAGCGTTCTTCGCCATCAAGGGCGACAACCGCGACGGCCACGACTTCGTTGAGGCCGCGCTCGCGGCGGGCGCCGGGCTTGCGGTCGTCGCCGCCGACAGGCGCGAGAGCTTTCCGAAGGATGCGCCGCTGCTCATTGTCGCCGACGTACTCGAGGGCTTGCGCGACCTCGCGCGAGCGTCGCGCGCTCGTGCGCGGGCGAAAATCGTCGCCGTCACCGGCTCCGTCGGCAAGACCGGCACCAAGGAGGCGCTGCGTCTGACGCTAGCCCGCAACGGCGAGACCCATGCCTCGGTCGCGTCCTACAACAACCATTGGGGCGTGCCGCTCTCGCTGGCGCGCTGCCCGGAGAGCGCGCGCTACGCGGTGTTCGAGCTGGGCATGAACCATGCCGGCGAGATCGAGCCGCTCGCGCGGCTGGTGCGGCCGCAGGTCGCGATCATCACCACAGTCGAGCCGGTGCATCTCGAATTCTTCGGCTCGCTTGAGGCGATCGCGGACGCCAAGGCGGAAATCTTCCTCGGGCTCGAGCGCGGCGGCGCGGCGGTGATCAACCGCGACAACCCGCAATTCGCGCAGCTCGAGCGCAGCGCGCAGAACGCAAATGTCGGGCGCATCGTCGCCTTCGGCGAGCACGCGCGCGCGGACGCTCGGCTGATGAAATGCTCGCTGCAATCCGACACCTCCACCGTGCAGGCGCGAATTTTCGGAACCGACGTCACCTACAAGCTCGGCGCGCCGGGCCGGCACCTGGTGCTCAATTCGCTTGCCGTGCTGGCGGCCGCCGCGCTGGTCGGCGCCGACCTCGCGCTCGCGGCGCTGGCGCTCGTCGACTTGCAGCCGGCGAGCGGGCGCGGTGCTCGCCTGTCCCTCGATATGCCGGGCGGTAAGGCGCTGCTGATCGATGAAAGCTACAACGCCAACCCGGCGTCGATGCGCGCGGCGCTCGCCTTGCTCCGCCACGCGAATGTGGGGCCGCTCGGCCGGCGCATCGCGGTTCTCGGCGACATGCTGGAACTCGGGCCGCGCGGTGCCGATTTGCATCGCGAGCTGGCCATGGCGGTGCTCGCGCACGACGTCGATCTCGTGTTCTGCTGCGGGCCGCTGATGCGCGCGTTGTGGGAGGCGCTTCCCTCCCGCCGCAAGGGCGGCTATGCCGAGACCTCGGCTGCGCTCGAATCGCACGTGCTTGCCGCCGTGCAGCCAGGCGATGCCGTCATGGTGAAGGGATCGCTCGGCTCGCGGATGGCGCTCATCGTCAAGGCGCTGCAAAGCCGCTATCGCCGCGAGGCGCCCGATCTCGTGCCCGCCCAAGCTTCGACCAACGGCTGACCCATGCTCTACTGGCTCTCCGCATTCTCGGACACGATCGGTCCCCTTAACGTTTTGCGCTACATCACGTTCCGCACCGGCGGCGCGATGTTCACCGCGCTCGTGTTCGTCTTTCTGTTCGGTCACTCCATCATCGACCAGCTGCGGCTCAAGCAAGGCAAGGGCCAGCCGATCCGCAGCGACGGGCCGCAATCGCACCTCGTCACTAAGAAGGGCACGCCCACCATGGGCGGGCTGATGATGCTGTTCGGCCTTGTAGTGTCGACCGTGCTGTGGGCCAATTTGACCAATCGCTACGTCTGGATCGTGCTCGGCGTGACGCTTATCTTCGGCGCGATCGGCTTCTACGACGATTATCTCAAGGTCACCAAGCAGACCCATGCCGGCGTTTCCGGAAAGCTTCGCATGCTCGTCGAGGCGCTGGTCGCGGCGGCGGCGTGCTACTTCATCGTGTCGCTCGGCCGCCAGCCATTTGCGTCCTCGCTCACCTTTCCCTTCTTCAAGGAGCTGGTGCTTCCGCTCGGCTGGTTCTTCATCGTGTTCGGCGCGTTCATCATCGTCGGCGCCGGCAACGCGGTAAACCTCACCGACGGTCTCGATGGGCTGGCCATCGTTCCGGTGATGATCGCGACCGGCTGTTTCGGCGTCTTTGCCTGGGTCGTCGGCAACGCGGTTCTGTCGGACTATCTGCAGCTTCACTTCGTGGCCGGCACCGGCGAGCTCGCAGTGGTGTGCGGCGCGGTGATCGGGGCGGGACTGGGCTTTCTCTGGTTCAACGCGCCGCCCGCCTCGGTCTTCATGGGCGACACCGGCTCGCTCGCGCTCGGGGGCATGCTGGGGGCGATCGCGGTGGCGACCAAGCAGGAGATCGTGCTTGGGATCGTCGGCGGGCTGTTCGTGCTCGAGGCGGTGTCGGTGATCGTGCAGGTCATATCGTTCAAGCTCACCGGCAAACGCGTGTTCCGCATGGCCCCGATCCACCATCACTTCGAGCAGCTCGGCTGGACCGAGCCGCAGATCGTGATCCGCTTTTGGATCGTTGCGGTCGTGCTTGCGCTGGTAGGGCTCGCCACGCTTAAGCTGCGGTGATGATCGCCGTCACCGCCTTTGCCGGAAAGAAGGTCGCCGTCTTCGGCCTGGGCGGGTCGGGCTTGGTGAGCGCGAGCGCGCTGCTCGCGGGTGGCGCCGACGTCATCGGCTGGGACGACAGTGTGGATGCCGTGGCCAAGGCAACGAGCGCCGGCATCCCGGCCGCCGACCTGCGGCAGGTCGACTGGTCGAGAATTTCCGCGCTCGTGCTCGCCCCTGGCGTGCCGCTCACGCATCCTGAGCCCCATTGGACCGTGGCGCTCGCCCGCGCCGCCGCCGTTGAGGTGATCGGCGACATCGAGCTGTTCTGCCGTGAGCGACGGGCGCAAGCACCGAAAGCGCCGTTCGTCGCCATCACCGGCACCAACGGCAAATCGACGACCACGGCGCTGGTTGCGCATCTCTTGCGCTCGGCCGGTCGCGACGCACAGATCGGTGGCAATATCGGCACCGCGATCCTCTCGCTGGCGCCGCCGGATGGCGCTCGCGTGCACGTGATCGAGTGCTCGTCCTACCAGATCGATCTCGCGCCCACGCTCGATCCCTCGGTCGGGGTCCTTCTCAACGTCACCGAGGACCATCTCGACCGCCACGGAACGCTCGCGCACTACGCCGCGGTGAAGGAGCGGCTGGTCGCGGGCGTGCAGGAGGACGGCATTGCGATTGTCGGCGTCGATGATGATTGGTGCGGGGCGGCGGCCGACCGCATCGAGCGGGCGGGCAAAAAGCTCGTGCGCGTCTCCGTGCGCCGGCCGCTGCGCGCCGGGCTCTACGTGGAGGGCGAAACGATCATGCAGGCTGCGGACGGTGCCGCCCGCGCCGTCGCCAATATCGGCGGCATCGGCTCGCTGCGTGGCGTGCACAACGCGCAGAACGCCGCCTGCGCCGCCGCCGCGGCGCTCGCGCTCGGGCTCTCGGCGCAGGCGATCCAGCAAGGTCTGCGTTCGTTTCCGGGCCTCGCCCACCGCATGGAACAGGTCGGCCGCAAGGCCCGCGTGCTGTTCGTCAACGATTCCAAGGCAACCAACGCGGATTCCGCCGCGCAGGCGCTCGCCTGCTTCTCCGACATTTTCTGGATCGCCGGCGGCAAGGCCAAGACCGGGGGCATTGCCTCGCTCGCGCGCTTCTTCCCGCGCATGCGCAAGGCCTACCTGATCGGTGAGGCCGCCACCGACTTCGCCGCCGAACTCGAAGGACGCGTGCCCCACGTGGTTGCGGGCACGCTCGAGCGGGCGGTCGAGCTGGCCGCCGCCGACGCCGAGGCGTCCGACGTTGCCGAGCCGGTCGTGCTGCTGTCACCGGCTTGCGCCTCTTTCGACCAGTACCGCAATTTCGAGGTGCGCGGCGATAAGTTCCGCGAACTGGTGCGCGCGCTGCCGGGCCTGATGCCTTCGGCTTAGGGGATGGGCAGAACGCGTCTCGTCGCAGCCGTTAATCCTCTGTCAACCAGCGGCAGGCACCACTGATCGCTCCCGCGTCCATTTCCGAGGGGGTCTCGATGGTCTCGCGTCTTGAACGCACGCGCTTTGCCGCCTGGTGGTGGACGGTCGACCGCTTGCTGCTGGCCGCGCTGCTCGCGCTGATGCTCGCGGGAATCATTCTTTCGCTGGCGGCGTCGCCGCCGGTCGCGTCCCGGCTCGGTCTCGACCCGTTCTACTTCGTCAATCGGCACGTGCTCTACCTGATTCCGGCGCTCGCGGTGATGCTGGCGACCTCGTTCCTGCCGCCGCGCCATATTCGCCGGCTTGCGGTCATCGTCTTCATAGTGAGCCTTCTGCTCGTCGCCGCCACGCTGCTCTTCGGTGCCGAGGTCAAGGGCGCGCGGCGGTGGATCGTCCTGCTCGGGATCAATATCCAACCTTCGGAATTCCTCAAGCCCGCCTTCGTCATCCTCATCGCCTGGCTGTTCGGAGAATCCGCGCGGCGACCGGAAATGCCGGCGAACACCTTCGCGCTCGCGCTGCTCGCCGTCGCCGTCGCCGGGCTCGTGCTGCAGCCCGATTTCGGGCAGACCATGCTGGTCGCGCTGGTGTGGAGCGCGCTGTTCTTCCTCGCCGGCATGCGCCTCGTTTGGGTGGTGGGGCTCGGCGGTGCCGCCGCGGTCGGGCTTGCCAGCGCTTACATGCTCATTCCCCACGTGGCGCGGCGCATCGAGCGGTTCCGCGATCCTTCCTCCGGCGACACCTTCAACATCGACCAGGCGCTCGAATCGTTCCAGCGCGGCGGTTGGTTCGGACGCGGCCCGGGCGAGGGCACCGTCAAGCGCATCCTGCCCGAGAGCCATACCGACTTCGTGTTCGCGGTCGCCGCCGAAGAATTCGGCATCGTGCTGTGCCTGCTGTTGGTCGCGCTATTCACCTTCATCGTTGTGCGCGCTCTGCGCCACGCCAGCCGTAACGAGGATCCGTTCGCGCGCTTCGCCGCAGCGGGCCTTGCGGTCCTGCTCGGGCTGCAATCGGCCATCAACATGGCGGTGAACTTACATTTGATGCCGGCCAAGGGCATGACGCTTCCGTTCATTTCTTACGGCGGCTCATCGATGATCTCGCTCGCCTACGGCATGGGAATGCTGCTCGCCTTGACGCGCGGGCGTCCACGCGCTGAGTTGCTCGCAAGGGAGGCGGCACTCGCGCCTGCCGAAAGCCCGGCCTGATCCTATTTTTCATCGCCCGAAGGGAACACACTGCGTGCCGCTTGTTCTCTTGGCCGCCGGCGGGACCGGCGGACACCTGTTTGCCGCCGAAGCGCTCGCGGAGGCGTTGAGCCGACGCGGCATCGCCGTTGCGCTTGCGACTGACGATCGCGCCGAGCGCTACGGCAAGACATTTCCGGCGCGGGACATTCACGTCATCGCCAGCGCGACCGTGCGCGGCCGTAACCCGCTGTCGCTGGCGCGCACCGCGGCGATGCTCGGCATCGGCACCATACAGGGCTTGCGACTGCTCACACGCACGCGGCCAGCGGCGGTCGTCGGCTTTGGCGGCTATCCGACCATCCCGCCGGTGCTGGCGGCGACGCTGCGCAAGATTCCCACGGTGATCCACGAGCAGAACGCGGTGATGGGACGCGCCAACCGGTTTCTCGCGCCGCGGGTCGACGCCATTGCGACCAGCTTCGCCGGGGTGCTGGATCGCGAGGGGAAGCTTAACGCCAAAGCGACGCGCACCGGCAATCCGGTGCGTCCGGCGGTGATCGCGGCGGCGGCCACGCCCTACGCCGCTCCCGACACGACGGGGCCGATACGTCTGGTGGTATTCGGCGGCAGCCAGGGCGCGCGGATCATGGCCGACATCGTGCCCCCTGCGGTCGAACGGCTTGCGCGTCAGCTGCAAGCGCGCCTCGCAGTGGTGCAGCAGGCGCGCGAGGAGGACCTAGCACGGGTCACCGACATCTATGCCCGGGCGAAAGTCGCCGCCGAAGTCGCGCCGTTCTTCGCCGATCTGCCGGCGCGCATCGCGTCGAGCCACATCGTGGTCGCGCGCTCGGGCGCTTCGACGGTCGCAGAACTCGCCGCCATCGGGCGGCCGGCCATTTTTGTGCCGCTGCCCCATGCGCTCGACCAGGATCAATCCGCCAATGCCGGCGTGCTGGAGCGGGCGGGTGGGGCGATGCGCCTGCGCCAGGACGATTTCACGCCCGATCGGCTGGCGGCCGAAATCACCGCGCTTGCCAGCGCGCCGCAAAAGCTCGTAGCAATGGCCGCGGCCGCCCGCTCGCAGGGCGCCACCGACGCCGCCGAGCGGCTGGCCGATTTGGTGTCGCGAGTGGCAGCAACGGCATGAGCTTGCATTCCGGCGCGCCGAACCCGGGACATAGACGGGGAACGAGAGCATGAAACTGCCGAGCGATATCGGTCCGATCCACTTCGTCGGCATCGGCGGCATCGGCATGAGCGGCATCGCCGAGGTGCTCATCAATCTCGGCTACACCGTGCAAGGCTCGGATGCTTCCGACAGCGCCAACGTCAAGCGCCTGCGCGACAAGGGCGCCAAGATTTCCATCGGTCATTCCGCCGGCGCGCTCGGCGATGCCGAGGTGGTGGTGGTGTCGACTGCGATCAAGCGCGACAATCCCGAGCTCACGGCGGCGCGCGCCCGACGCCTGCCGGTAGTGCGCCGCGCCGAGATGCTGGCCGAGCTGATGCGGCTCAAGCGCTGTGTTGCGATCGCGGGCACCCACGGCAAGACCACGACCACGTCGCTCGTCGCCGCGCTGGTCGACGCCGGCGGCTTCGATCCGACCGTGATCAACGGCGGCATCATCAACGCCTACGGCACCAATGCACGGCTCGGCGCCGGCGACTGGATGGTGGTCGAGGCCGACGAATCCGACGGCACCTTCCTGAAGCTTCCGGCCGACGTCGCCATCGTCACCAATGTGGACCCCGAGCATCTCGATCATTTCAAGACCTTCGAGGCGGTGCAGGAGGCGTTTCGCGCCTTCGTCGAAAACGTGCCGTTCTACGGCTTCGCCGTGATGTGCACGGACCATCCGGTGGTGCAGCTGCTGGTCGGACAAATCATCGACCGCCGCGTGATTACCTACGGCGAGAACCTGCAGGCCGACGTGCGGCTCGCGGATCTCGACCATGCCGACGGCCGCTCGCGCTTCTCGGTCGTGTTCCGCGACCGCGCCGGCGAGACGATGCACGAAATCGACGGCCTGACGCTGCCGATGCCCGGGCGCCACAACGCGCTCAATGCCACCGCTGCGATCGCGGTCGCGCGCGAGCTCGGCGTGTCCGACGACACGATCCGCGCGGCGCTCAAGAATTTCGGCGGCGTGCGGCGTCGCTTTACCCGCACCGGCGAGTGGAATGGCGTGCCGATCATCGACGACTACGGTCATCATCCGGTCGAGATCGCCGCCGTGCTGCGCGCCGCGCGCGAGTCGAGCAAGGGCCAGGTGATCGCCGTGGTGCAGCCGCACCGCTATACTCGGCTGGCATCGCTGTTCGAGCAGTTCTCGACCTGCTTCAACGACGCCGACACCGTGATCGTCGCGCATGTCTACCCGGCGGGCGAGGCGCCGATCGCCGGCGCCGATCGCGATTCATTGGTGCAGGGTTTGCGCGCGCACGGGCACCGCCAGGTCATCCCCCTCGACGGCGCGCAGGACCTTGCGCGCATGGTCAAGCGGCTGGCGCAGCCCGGCGACATCGTCGTGTGTCTCGGCGCCGGCAACATCACGCAGTGGGCCTATGCGCTGCCGGGCGAGCTCGCTGCGCTCGGGGCGGTGGCATGATGACCTTCGGCACGATTCGCGCCGCGCCTGCGTCGCCATGAGCTTCCCTGACCTCGTTGCGGATCTGAAAGCGCGCATGCCGGCGCTGCGCGGACGGCTGATGGCGAACCAGTCGCTCGCCGAGCTGACCTGGTTTCGCGTCGGCGGGCCGGCGCAGGTCCTGTTCATGCCGGAGGACGAGGCGGACCTCGCCGATTTCCTTGCCCATCTGCCGGCGCAGATCCCCGTCGTCGTCATTGGGCTCGGCTCCAACCTGATCGTACGCGACGGCGGCGTGCCGGGCGTCGTCATTCGTCTCGGTCGCGGCTTCGGCGAGGTCAAAGTGGAGGACGGCTGGCGTATCCGCGCCGGCACGGCTGCGCCGGATGTGAAAGTCAGCCGCGCCGCGCAAGAGGCGGCGATCGCGGGGCTCGCTTTCTTCCGCGGCATTCCCGGCGCGGTGGGCGGGGCGCTGCGCATGAACGGCGGCGCCTACGGCCGCGAGACCAAGGATGCGCTGATCGAGGCGCGCGGCGTCGACCGACAGGGCCGGCTGCGTGTCCTCAGCAACGGCGACATGCACTACAGCTATCGCCATTGCGGCGCACCCGACGACATCGTCTTCACGCAAGCGCTGTTCCAGGGCGCGCCCGGCGATCCGGCCGAGATCGCCGCAGAGATGGAGAAAATCACCGAATCGCGCGAGGCGACGCAGCCGATCAAGAGCCGCACCGGTGGCTCGACCTTCAAGAACCCGCCGGGTCACAAAGCGTGGCAGCTCATCGATGCCGCCGGCTGCCGCGGCCTGAAAGTCGGGGACGCGCAGGTGTCGGAGATGCACTGCAATTTTCTGATCAATCTCGGCAGCGCCACCGCCGCCGACATCGAGACGCTGGGCGAGACGGTGCGCCGGCGCGTCAAAGAAAATTCCGGCGTCGAGCTCGAGTGGGAGATCAAGCGGATCGGAGTGGCGTGACAGCCGCTTTGCTCCGGCAACGACGTTGGCGGTCGACCGCAGCCGGCGAGCGCCGCGCTGAGACGCTCGACGCAACCGCCGATCTCGACTCTATTGGTTGGTACAAGCGAATCAGCGCCGCAACTGAGGTCGAGCAAGCATGAGCAAGCACGTCGCCGTTCTGATGGGAGGCTGGTCGGCCGAGCGCGAGATATCGCTGCGCTCCGGCAAGGCCTGCGCCGAGGCGCTCGCGCGGCTCGGCCATCGGGTCACCCGCATCGACGTCGGCCGCGACATCGCCGCGGTGCTGACCACGGTCAAGCCGGATCTCGCCCTCAACATGCTGCACGGCCGGCCGGGCGAGGACGGCACGCTGCAAGGGGTGCTCGAAATTCTCGCCATCCCCTACAGCCATTCCGGGGTGATGGCGTCGGCGCTCGCGATGCAGAAGGACGTCGCCAAGAACCTGTTTCGCGCAGCCGACGTGCCGGTGCCCGAGGGACTGGTGGCATCGCGGTTCGAGGTGGCCAAAGGCCACGTGCTGGCGCCGCCCTACGTCATCAAGCCGATCGCGGAAGGCTCGAGCGTTGGGGTTTTCATCGTGCGCGAGGATCATGCCCATCCGCCGCAGGAGCTCACCCGCGAGGACTGGCCCTATGGGGAGCGCCTCATCGTCGAAAAATATATTGCCGGCAAGGAGTTGACCTGCGCCGTCATGGGCGATGCGGCGCTCGGCGTGATTGAGATCGTGCCGACGGTAAGATTTTACGACTATGAGGCCAAATATGTCCCCGGCGGATCGAAACATCTGCTTCCGGCGCCGGTTTCATCGATTGTTTACCAACAAGTCCGAAGACTAGCGCTGGCGGCGCATCGCGCGCTGGGCTGCCGAGGCGTGAGCCGTGCGGATTTCCGCTACGACGATCGCATCGAGGGGACGGGGGGACTCGTGTGCCTCGAAGTCAACACGCAGCCCGGCATGACCGAGACGTCGCTCGTGCCCGAGCTCGCGGCGCATGCGGGCATCACGTTCGATGAGCTGGTGCAATGGATGATCGAGGACGCCTCGCTCAACCGCTGAAGGGGACGGCGCGATGGCGCTCGCGCCTCGCCGATCATGCGGCGGCGCGCGCAGCGCCGCCTGGGGAAGATAAGGCGATGCGGCCGAGGACCCAGGTCACACGCGTCATCGAGCGCTGGTCGTCGTTCCTCAACAGCAAGTGGCCGCGTGGCGTAGGCGTCACCGCCACCGTCGTCATGATTCTCGCGAGCCTCGCCTACGGCACCGTCAAAGGCGATCATGTTCCGACGATAATCGCCGGCATCAAAGGCACACGCGATGGGATTGCCAGTGCAGCCGGCTTCCGCATCGTGTCGATCGCGCTCGCCGGCAATCATCACGTCAGCCGCGAGGAGGTGGTCGCCACCGCCGGCATCACCGGCACCACTTCGCTGCTCTTTCTCGACGTCGATCAGACGCGCGAGCGCCT
>JBKOXY010000395.1:0-1041 GCA_046725125.1 Pseudomonadota bacterium
GCGCTACACCGATCAAGAGTGGAAGCGCTTGCTCAATCGTACCATCGGGGAGAACCAGCCCGCCATCAACAAGCTGCTGCTGAGCTTCGGCGTGCCGCTCCTCGATGACAACGATCGAGCCATCACAGAGGACTCGATTCCCAGATAGATCCTGAGTCCCAGCGGCCGCCCTCACTCGAGCGATGGTTGGCTTGCACGGGCCAGCGCGAACAGCCGTTGCTCGATGAGAACGGGCACTTCGCAGACGAAATTCATCGTCTTGCGGCGCTCCTCGAAGATACGCGTGTCCCATTCGACTCGATTGGTCAGTTCGTCGATTCTGCTCTGATCGAGATCAGCCCGATCCTGGAGCTCGCGCAGCTGGAGAATCGTGGACCGGATTTGGTCGGAAAATTCCTTTTGTTTGCGCGCATACCGCTCGATCCCCCGCATCACTTCGCTACGTTCATCATTGAGGGTCTTGAATAGTCCCGCAAATATCAGTTTCGCCTTTTTCTGCCGTTCGGACTCAGTGCCCGTGACAACATCTGCAATGGCCTTCTGCGCGTCATCGAGTAGCGTGCGGCGCGCCGCAAGCCGCGCGACCAAATCCCTTATCGTGGCGTCTTCCTCCCAAGCGTTCCCGACGTCGTCGATGGACGGTCCTGCCCACACGGCGGCAACGGAGATTTCCGGCACCTTGATCTGATTGCACGGCCAATCGGGAAAGCGGGGATCGGCGGCGAGCGACATGCCCCTACGCGAGCGAAACCCGAATTCATCTGGCAGTAAAGTGCAAAGCGGACGAAACGCTCACACTGCTGCAGCAAACGCAGACCAAACGAGTCCTTGAAGGCGGACCTCATGTTGGTATGTGTGTCCCCGCGGCCACATTGCCGGACGTTCCAACAAGCTTCACAAGACCATCTTGGGACGCAGGTAGCGAACGTTTGACAATTTGCTTGATGGACCAGCGTCATGCGCGGTGCTCAGGGTGTGACAGCATTACAGTTCCCAAGAAAGTCCATCGGTGGAAGGTGCGACGGGGCAATTGCCTCGACC
>JBKOXY010000131.1:0-3920 GCA_046725125.1 Pseudomonadota bacterium
CCATCGCGATCGGCAAAACGCTCGGCGTAGATCTCCGTCATCCGCGTCAATGTCGCGCGCTTGAGCGGGCGCCGGCTCCGCTCGAGCAGCGCATTGGTCGCCCCCATGCGGCGCAGATCGTGCATGAGCGAAATTGGCGACGCGTAACGCGCCGTGACCCGGTCGACGTCGGTCACCGGCAGCGCGAAGCCCGCGCGCTGAAGCAGCCCACCCATGTCGCGCACGTCCGAGAAGGGAACGACGCGCGGCCACATGCCGTCCTCGATCTCGGCCTCGGCGGCCGCGAAGGCCTGGCGCAACTCGGTCAGCGTATCGCCGCCGGCGAGCGCCGCGAGCAATAGCCCGTCGGGCTTGAGCGCGCGGCGGATCTGGATGAGCGTGCCCGGCAGATCGTTGACGAATTGGAGCGCAAGCGCCGACACCACGAGATCGAGCGAGGCGTCGCGGAAGGGCAGTGCCTCCTCATCGGCCGCGACGACGAGCTGCGCGCCAAGCATTCCCTCGCTCGTTCGTTCGCCCTGGCTCGTTCGTTCCCCGTCCGCGATGCTTCCCCGCACATGGCGGCGCGCGACCGCGGCGCCGCCGGCCAGTGCGTCAGCGGCGATGATGGTGCCAACCTTTCCGCTCGCCGCGAGCACCCGGCGCACGGCATCGGTGGGCGTGCCGAGATCGAGTGCGCATTCGAAGCGACGGAGCACCGTGGCCAGGCGATCGGACAGATCCTCCGCCACGCGCTCGATCAGAAAGGTCGAGGGCCCCAGCGCCGCCGCGCGCATCCGCTGCGTCCGTTGGCGGCGACGGTCGAAGACGAGAGGGTGCGCCGAAACCATCTCTTTTTCATTACCACGCCGAGGGCGCAGAGACGACGTCGGATGGCCGCGCACCGGCACCAGTCCGCGCCGCAATTGCCCGCTACACCGTTGAGGTTCGCAACTTGCGGCGTTAGCGTACCCTCCATGCAGGGGGAGACCGTCCCGGCCAAGCGCTTTGCCCGGCTGAGTGGCGCCTTGCGCGCCAGCTTCGGGCTCGTGCTCGACGTCGCGTTGCCGCAGCTTTGCCCGACCTGTCGCGAGCCGGTCGACGGCGCGGGTCTGTGTCCTGCCTGCTGGTCCAAGCTCTCGTTCATCGCGCCGCCCTATTGCGAGCGGCTCGGCATCCCGTTCCCCTTCGATGGCGGACCGGGCCTCCTGTCGATGGAAGCGATCGCCGATCCGCCGGCGTATCACCGCGCCCGCGCAGCCGTGCGCTACGACGATATCGCGCGCAAGCTCGTCCATGCCTTGAAATACGGCGACCGGCTCGACCTCGCCCCGACCATGGGACGCTGGATGGCGCGTGCCGGCCGCGAGCTGCTTGCCGACACCGACGCCATCGTTCCGGTGCCGCTGCACTGGCGGCGGCAATGGGCGCGGCGCTTCAACCAATCGGCGCTGCTGGCCGAGATCATCGCCAAGGCGAGCGGCCGGATGGTCGCGCACGGGGCGCTCAAACGCGTCAAGGCGACGCCCCAGCAGGTCGGGCTCGACAAGTCCGAGCGCGCCGAGAACGTCCAGGGTGCCTTTCGCGTGCCGGCCCATGGCAGAGCCGAGGTGGCGGGGCGAAAGCTCGTGCTGGTCGACGACGTGCTCACGTCAGGCGCGACCGTCGACGCCTGCTCGCGGGCATTGTTGCGCGCGGGCGCGGCGTCCGTCGACGTTCTGGTATTCGCCCGGGTTGTGGCGGCGAGCCGCCCGCCCATATAAGAATTCGTAAGACTATACGATTCATCATGGTCGAGATCGAGATTTACACCACCCGCTACTGCCCCTATTGCCACGCCGCCAAGCGGTTGTTGTCACGCAAGGGCGTCGAGTTCACCGAGATCGACGTGAGCGGCGATCAGAAAGGGCGAAGCGACATGGTGGCGCGCGCGAATGGACGCATGACCGTGCCGCAGATTTTCATCGGCTCGACCCATGTAGGCGGCTATGATGACCTCTCCGCGCTGGACCGGGCGGGCAAGCTTGATCCGCTGCTCGGCCGGGGCGATGTGCCTGCAGGCAGCGATAAGAGGCCATCGGCATGAGTACCGGAAAGGCTGCGACCTTCACCGCGGGTCTCGTGCAGATGCGCTCGGGCCTGTCGCCGCAGGCCAATCTCGATGCGGCGGTGCGGCTGATCGAGGAAGCCAAGCGCGCCGGCGCCGACTACGTGCTCACGCCCGAGATGACCAACATCTTGGAGGTCAAGCGCGAGCGGCTGTTCGCGGCGATCGCGCCCGAGGAGAAAGATGCCACGCTCGCCGCCTTTCGCGAGCTTGCGCGCAAGCTCGGCATCTTCCTGCATGTCGGCTCGCTGGCCATCAAGCTGTTGCCCGAAAAGGCGGCGAACCGCTCGTTCCTGATCGACCGCAAGGGCGAGATCATCGCGCGCTACGACAAGATCCACATGTTCGACGTCGAACTCAGCGGCGGCGAGAGTTATCGCGAGTCGCGCAACTACCGGCCGGGCGAAATCGGCGTGGCGGCCGACCTGCCGTGGGGACGGCTCGGACTCACGGTCTGCTACGATCTGCGCTTCCCCTCGCTTTATCGCGCGCTTGCGGAAGCCGGATGTTCGTTTCTCGCCATCCCCTCGGCCTTCACCAAGCAAACCGGCGAAGCACATTGGCATGTGCTTAACCGCGCCCGCGCGATCGAGAACGGCGCCTTCGTGCTGGCGGCCGCGCAGGGCGGCAAGCACGAGAACGGTCGCGAGACCTTCGGCCATTCCCTCATTGTCGACCCTTGGGGCCGGATTCTCGCCGAAGGCAACACCGAACCGGGCGTGATCCTGGCGGTGATCGATCCCGCCGAAGTCACGGCCGCGCGCGCGAAAATCCCGTCGCTCCAGCACGGCCGGCGGTTCGAGATCATCGAACCGATGGCGGAGCCGGCCCATTTGCACGCAGTGCGAGGTCCGGCATGATCCGTTACGCGCTCGCGTGCGACAACGGGCACGCATTCGAGAGTTGGTTCCAGAACTCGGCAGCCTGCGACAAGCAGGTCAAGGCGAGGCTTGTCGCTTGCCCGGTTTGCAACTCCGTCAAGGTCGAAAAGACGATCATGGCGCCGCGAGTGTTGGGAGCCAAAAAGCGCGGCGATGCGCCGCTGCCGGAGCGACCGCCCTCCCCTGCGCCGTCGCCCGAGGCGCCTTCCCCGGTCGCCATGCTGTCGCCGCAGGAGCGCGAGTTTCGCAAGAAGTTGAAGGAGCTGCGCGACCACCTCGTAAAGAACGCCGACTATGTCGGCCAGAAATTTCCCGAAGAGGCGCGCAAGATGCATTACGGCGAGATCGAGCACCGCTCGATCTACGGTGAGGCCACTCCCGATCAGGCCAAAGAGCTGCACGAGGAGGGGATCGAGTTTCACCCGCTGCCCGTGCTGCCCGACGAGCGCAACTAGGCTGCGCGTCCGGCGCTAAGACTGCGCCGCGCCCGGGACCCACAGTCATTGCGCCCACAGCAGCAGCACGACCCCGATCACGATCAGCACGATGCCGACGGCTTCGCGCCGGGTCGTCGCCTGCTTGAACGCAAAACGCGAAATCGCTTGCGCGAACAGCACTTCGACCAGCGCCAGCGTGCGCACGCTGGCGGCGGTGGCGAGCGCGAAGGCGAGGAACCAGAACTGCGAGGCGAGCGCGCCCATGAAGCCCGCGACCAGCGACGGCCGCCAAGCGCGCACGATCGCGGCGAGGACGTGGGGATTGCGCAGCCGCAGATAAAGCGACAGCAACACGGACTGCAGCATGAGACCGACCACGACCGTGGCGGTCGCGGCCATGACATAGCTCGGCCCGCCCAGGCGCAGGATCGCGCCGCGAAAGCCGATCGCCGAAAGCGCGAACATCGCGCCGGCGGCAAGCCCGAGCAGCGTCGCCTTCAAGTCCCACGACGTGCC
>JBKOXY010000522.1:0-5156 GCA_046725125.1 Pseudomonadota bacterium
CTCGTCAACGAAGGCGCCAACACGCTCGATCTCGCCCGCGGCGTCATCGACATGTACAAGCCGCGCAAGCGCCTGGACGTCGGCACCTGGGGCGTCATGGGCATCGGCATGGGCTTTGCCATCGCGGCCGCGATCGAGACCGGCAAACCCGTGCTCGCGGTCGAAGGCGACAGCGCCTTTGGTTTCTCCGGCATGGAAGTGGAAACGATCTGCCGCTACGGCCTGCCGGTCTGCATCGTCGTCTTCAACAACGACGGCATTTATCGCGGAACCGATACCAATGCCGCTGGCGGTTCGGACCCTGCCACGACCGTCTTCGTCAAAGGCTCGCGCTACGACAAGATCGCGGAAGCATTCGGCGGCGTCGGCGCTCAGGCGACAACGCCCGACGAGCTGAAACGCGCCGTCGACGCGGCCATGGACTCCGGCAAGCCCACTCTGATCAACGCGGTGATCGACCCGGCGGCCGGCACCGAGAGCGGTCGCATCGGCAAGCTCAACCCGCAAAGCGTGGTTGGCAAGAAATAAATTGGCCACATCGATTGAACTCTTAGAGGGAACGACAATGGCAACGAGCAAGAAGGTGACAGCCAAAACGAAAGTTAAGTCCAAATCCAAGGCGGCATCGAAGAAGGTCGCGAAGCTGAAAGCGAAAAAGTCGGTGGCGAAGAAGGCCGTCGCGAACGGTCTGCCGAAGGCGTCGACCAAGCCCTACGGCCAGGCCGGCAAGGCGCTCGAGGGCGTGCGCATTCTCGATTTCTCGCATGTGCAGGCGGGCCCGACCTGCACGCAGCTTTTGGCTTATATGGGCGCCGACGTGATCAAGGTCGAGCGCCCCGGGGTCGGCGACATCACGCGCGGCCAACTGCGCGACGTCAAAGGCGCGGACAGCCTCTATTTCACCATGCTCAACGGCAACAAGCGCTCGATCACCATCGACTCCAAGCATCCCAAGGGCAAGGAAATCCTCGACCGGCTGATCAAACATTGCGACGTGCTGGTGGAGAATTTCGCGCCCGGCACGCTCGACCGCATGGGGCTGACCTGGGAGCACATCCACAAGACCAATCCGCGCATGATCGTGGCCTCGGTCAAGGGCTTCGGTCCGGGGCCCTACGAGGATTGCAAGGTCTACGAGAACGTCGCCCAATGCGCGGGCGGCGCCGCCTCCACGACCGGCTTCCGCGACGGCCCTCCGCTCGTCACCGGCGCGCAAATCGGCGACAGCGGCACCGGGGTGCACCTCGCGTTCGGCATCGTCAGCGCGCTCTATCAGCGCATCCGCACCGGCCGTGGCCAACGCGTGCTGTGCGCCATGCAGGACGGCGTGCTCAATCTCGCGCGCGTCAAGCTGCGCGATCAACAGCGCTTGGCGCACGGCCCCCTCACCGAATACAGCCAGTACGGCGAAGGCATCCCGTTCGGGCAGGCGGTGCCGCGCGCCGGCAACGACTCCGGCGGCGGCCAGCCCGGCTGGATCCTCAAATGCAAGGGCTGGGAGAGCGATCCCGACGCCTACATCTATTTCATCACCCAGGCGCCGGTATGGGGCGCGATCTGCGACCTCATCGGCAAGCCGGAATGGAAGACCGATCCCGACTACGGCACGCCGCCGGCGCGGTTGCCGCGGCTGCGCCACATCTTCGATACGATCGAGCAGTGGACCATGACCAAGACCAAGTTCGAGGTCATGGACATCTGCAACGCGGTCGACATCCCCGTCGGCCCGATCCTGTCGATGAAGGAGATCGCCGAGGAGCCGTCGCTGCGCAAGACCGGCACCGTGGTCGAGGTCGATCACCCCACGCGCGGCAAGTATCTTACCGTCGGCAACCCCATCAAGATGTCGGACTCGATCACCGAAGTGAGACGCTCGCCGCTGCTCGGCGAGCACACCGAGGAAATCCTCGCCAAGGAACTCGGCTATAGCGCGGCGGAGATCGCCGAGATCAAGACATCGGGGGCGATCACGGCGCCGGAGAAAGGCGCGCGCGCCGAGGCGGCGTGACCGAACAACGCTGTCGTCCCCGCGAGGGGCACCCCGCGACGCTGGCGTCGCGGGGACCCCGTAGCGGGGACCCATAACCACCGGCTGAGAAACTTCGCACCGACGGTGGATATGGATTCCGGCTCTCGCTTCGCTCGGCCGGAATGACAGAGAGAGTTGGGAGAGGAATGGCGAATGCGTATCGTGGTGCACGGCCAACAGGCGTTCGGCAAGGCGGTGTTGGAGGCGTTGCGCAAGCGCGGCGACGATGTCGTCGCCGTCTACGTGGCGCCGGAGAAGGAGGGCGCGAAGGCCGATCCGCTCAAGGAGGCCGCGCTCGCAGCCAAACTCCCGGTCTATCAGCCGGCGTCCTACCGCAAGCCGGAGGTATGGGAGGAGTTCAAGGCGCTCAAGCCGGACCTGCAGGTGATGGCCTTCGTCACGCTGTTCGTGCCCGAGGAATTTCTCAACATCCCGACCAAGGGCTCGATCCAATATCATCCCTCGCTGTTGCCGAAATATCGCGGGCCGAGCGCGATCAACTGGCCGATCATCCAAGGCGAGAGCGAGACCGGGCTGTCGATCTTCTGGCCCGACAACGGGCTCGATACCGGCGATGTGCTGCTGCAAAAGAAGACCCATATTGGCCCCGACGACTCGCTCGGTTCGGTCTATTTTGACCGGCTGTTTCCCATGGGCGTCGAGGCGATGCTGGAGGCCGTCGACCTGGTCAAGGCCGGCAAGGCGCCGCGCGTCAAGCAGGATCACGCGCAGGCGACCTATGAGGGCCGCTGCGGGCGCGACAATGCCCGCATCGACTGGGGCAAGCCCTGGCGGCAGATTCACAATCTCATCCGCGGCTGCAATCCGGCGCCCGGGGCGTGGACGACGCTCGAGGGCAAGCCGCTGCAGGTATTCGAGGCCAAGCCCTTGCCCGCGCGCGATCCCAAGGGCATCGGCGGCAAGATGGGCGAGATCGCCGAGATTTCGGCCGATGGCTTCACCGTCGTCTGCGCCGACGGCCGCATCAAGGTTCTGCGCGTGAAGACCCCCGACGGCCCCAAGGTCGCGGCCGGGGAATTCGCCGCCACTGCCAAGCTCAACCCTGCAACGAGGCTCGTATGACTCCGACCCAAGCCACCGCCGCCAAGGCCCCGATCACCGCCTCGCAGCACGCCAATCCGAGATCCGACATCGAGATCGCGCAGGCCGCCAAGATGCGGCCGATCATGGACATCGCGCGCGAAAAGCTCGGCATCGCGCCGGAGAACCTCGAGCCTTACGGCCATTACAAGGCCAAGGTGTCGATGGAGTTCATCAAGTCGCTCAAGAACCGGCCCAACGGCAAGCTCATCCTGGTTTCGGCAATCACCCCGACGCCGGCGGGCGAGGGCAAGACCACGACCACGGTCGGCCTCACCGACGCGCTCAACCATATCGGCAAGAAGGCGATGCTGTGCCTGCGTGAGCCCTCGCTCGGGCCCTGCTTCGGGGTCAAGGGCGGCGCCGCCGGCGGCGGCTACGCCCAGGTCGTGCCGATGGAAGACATCAATCTACATTTCACCGGCGACCTGCATGCCATCGGCACCGCCCACAATTTGCTCGCGGCGCTGGTCGACAATCACATCTATTGGGGCAATGCCCTCGGCATTGACAGCCGGCGCGTCGCCTGGCGCCGGGTGATGGACATGAACGACCGGGCCTTGCGCTCGATCGTGTCCTCGCTCGGCGGCGCCGCCAACGGCTTCCCGCGCGAGGACGGCTTCGACATCACGGTCGCCTCCGAGGTGATGGCGATCTTCTGCCTCGCCCGCGACCTCGACGACCTCAAGCAGCGCCTGTCGAAGATCGTGATCGGCTATACCCGCGACCGCAAGCCGGTGCGCGCCGGCGACCTCAAGGCGCACGGGCCGATGACGGCGCTCTTGAAGGAGGCGCTCGCCCCCAATCTGGTGCAGACGCTCGAAGGCACGCCCGCCTTCATCCACGGCGGGCCTTTCGCCAACATCGCCCACGGCTGCAACTCCGTGCTCGCCACCACCACCGCGCTCAAGCTCTGCGACTACGTGGTGACCGAAGCGGGCTTCGGCGCCGACCTCGGCGGCGAGAAGTTTCTCGACATCAAGTGCCGCAAGACCGGGCTCGCGCCGGACTGCGCGGTGCTGGTTGCGACCATCCGCGCGCTCAAGATGCACGGGGGCGTCAAGAAAGAAGACCTCAAGGCCGAGAACCTGAAAGCGCTCGCCGCCGGCATGGCCAACCTCGCCCGCCACGTCGAGAACGTGCAGAAATTCGGCATCGTGCCGGTGGTCTCGATCAACCGCTTCAGCGCCGACACCGACGCCGAGATCGCGCTGGTGAAGGACGCGTGCAAGAAGCTCGGCGTCGAAGCCTTGATGGCCGACCACTGGGCCGAGGGCGGCAAGGGCGCGGCCGACGTGGCGCGCGCCGTGCTCAAGGTCGTCGACAGCGGCAAGAGCAAGCTGAAATTGCTCTATCCCGACGACATGCCGCTGATCGAGAAGATCCGCACCATCACCCGCGAAATCTATCGCGCCAAGGACATCGACGTGCACAAGCCGGTGCGCGATCAGCTCGAGTCGTTCGAGAAGATGGGCTACGGCAAGTTGCCGGTCTGCATCGCCAAGACCCAGTACAGCTTCACCACCAACGCCGATACCAAGGGTGCGCCCGACGATCACGTCGTGACGGTGCGCGAAGTGCGGCTCTCGGCCGGGGCCGAGTTCGTGGTGGCGATCTGCGGGGAGATCATGACCATGCCGGGCCTGCCCCGGGTGCCGGCGGCCGACTCGATCGACGTCGGCGCCGACGGACGCATCGTCGGGCTGTTCTGATAATTCATAGCGCGACCAACTTTGTCGCCTCGTCATGCCCGGGCTTGACCCGGGCATCCATCGAAAAAAGCACTTCGGTGAAGTGGATGGATTGCCGGGTCAAGCCCGGCAATGACGACCGATGGGTCTCGTGAAGAACTCGACCCAAACCTACGCGCTAGAGCTTCTTGATTCCGGCCTGGGCGATGATCTCGCTGAACATCGGCACCTCCTTGGCGAGGCGCTCCATGTGGCCCTTGCCGTCCTTCGCTGTGACCTCGAACCCGGCTTGAGTCAGCCGCTGGCGCATGTCGGGCTTGTTGAGAATATTGAGC
>JBKOXY010000460.1:0-6322 GCA_046725125.1 Pseudomonadota bacterium
CCGCTCGCAGGCCGCGTCGGTGTCGGCGCCGCCCTGCTTGAGATTGAGGATCGCGACTTTGAAGGGCGCCACCGCCTCCGGCCATTTGATTCCGGCCTCGTCGTGGAACGCCTCGATGATGGCGGCGACCAGACGCGACACGCCCACTCCATAGGAGCCGCCATGGATCGGCCGTTCGACGCCATCGGGGCCGGTCACCACCGCCTTCATCGGTTCGGAATATTTGGTCCCGAAATAGAAGATCTGGCCGACCTCGATGCCACGGGTATGCAGACGCTTCTGCGCCGGAACGTCTCGCTCGAAGCGCAGCCGATCGTGAACGTCCTCGGTCGCGGCATAAAGGCTCGTCCACGGACGGATGTGTGGCGTCAAGTCCGCGTCGTAATCGATCCCCTCGCTGGGAATGGGGAGATCGAGCACGTCGCTGTTGCAGAAAACGCCGGACTCCCCGGTCTCCGCCAGAATGATGAATTCGTGCGAGAGATCTCCGCCGATGGGCCCGGTTTCGGCCGCCATCGGAATGGCCTTGAGTCCCATGCGTGAAAAGGTGCGCAGATAGGCGACGAACATCTTGTTGTAGGAAATTCGTGCCGCCGCTTCGTCGATGTCGAAAGAATAGGCGTCCTTCATCAAGAACTCGCGGCCGCGCATCACGCCGAAGCGCGGACGCTGCTCGTCGCGGAATTTCCACTGGATGTGATAGAGAATCTTCGGCAATTCGCGATAGGAGTGAATATAAGCGCGGAAGATCTCGGTGATCATGTCCTCGTTGGTGGGCCCATAAAGCATGTCGCGCTCATGGCGATCCTTGATGCGCAACATTTCCGGGCCGTAGGCGTCGTAGCGTCCGCTCTCGCGCCAAAGATCGGCAAGCTGCAGGGTCGGCATCAAGAGCTCGATGGCACCGGCGCGGTCTTGCTCCTCGCGCACGATCTGTTCGATCTTCTTGAGCACGCGAAAGCCGAGCGGCAGCCATGCGTAGATCCCGGCGGCCTCTTGGCGGATGAGGCCTGCCCGCAACATCAGCCGGTGGGAGGCGACCTCCGCCTCCTTCGGGGTCTCGCGCAGGATCGGCAGAAAGTAGCGGGAGAGGCGCATGACGGGTGGGAATCGTTTCTTCGGGTCCGCCGAGTGAAACCGGATCGCCGCCAAAAAAACAAGGGCTATCAAAGCCTTCCGACCAACTATTAGGCCTTGTTGGGGCTGTCGCGGCGGAGGCCGTCATGACGCGCCGCACAAGGTGAAGGAGCGATTTCACATCGCCCCGCCGCGTTTGACTTTGGTGACAAGCCAAGCGAGATCGGATAGCGTCCGGAGAGCGGGGTCGAGGCGCAAGCCAATTCGGCGTTATCGGCCTCGCGGTCCAAGTCGTGGGAGGAACAAGCCGGCGTAAAGCCGCAGCCGTCTCGATCGGTGACACAAAATTCGAGGCGTAAGCGTAGCGTTGAGTGGGGTTGCGTCTTGGGAGCAGGGTTGTCGGCCCTGCTCGATTTTTTTGTACGCGCGCGGCGCGCCGTTAGCGTCGCGGAATGCCGAGTAACGCCGCGAGATCGTCGAGCGCGATCAGCCGGTAGGTGTAAACGACATACCAGAGCGCGAACACGATACCCGCGACGATCGTCGTCCAAACGAGCTTGCGCTTGAGCCCTGGGATCGCCGGCGCGCCGGGATCGCTGCCGGGTATGATCGCCCCGTGTTCCTGTTGGCTGCGCACGCCCCAGGGCAGAACCGCGAACAGCACCACCCACCAGATGATGAAATAGATCGCGATCGAGGTTGGCAGCGACATCAGTCGGGTTCGCTTCGCTATGCAACGTTGCAGCAAACGTTGGCGGCGATGCCGGCGCGTCGTTTGGCCGGTGGCATTCGTCTGCCGGCGTCCTCACGCCTCTTCGATCTCCACCAGCGCGCCGCAAAAATCCTTCGGGTGCAGGAACAACACCGGCTTACCGTGGGCACCGATCTTCGCCTCGCCGTCGCCGAGCACGCGCGCACCCTGCGCCTTGAGCCGCTCCCGCGCCGCGCGGATATCGTCGACCTCGTAGCAGACGTGGTGAATGCCCCCATCGGGATTGCGGTCGAGAAATTTTGCGATCGGAGACGCCTCCCCGAGCGGCTCGAGGAGTTCGATCTTGGTGTTGGGCAAGGTGACGAAAACCGTGGTCACGCCGTGATCGGGCTGCGGCACCGGGTCGGAAACTTGAGCGCCGAGCGTCTGGCGATAGACATTCGCGGCCTTGGCGATGTCGCGAACCGCGATCGCCACATGGTTGAGCCGTCCGATCATCGTCGTCTCCTGCAATCCTTCCATATCCGGCTTGGTCAGCCACCGCCAGAGAGCAGACCAGCGCCGTCCCCGATTACACCTCAAGCACGTGCACGTGGCATGTGGGCTTCTTGTTCCACGCCGCGCCAAGCGCGGCGCGTATGGCCTGCCGGAGCGCCTCGGCGACGGATTCGGGGTCGCGTCGGCGAGCGCGCGGCATCGACTCGAAGGCCTCGACCGCCGCGTCGTAAGCGATGTCCTCGATGCTGTGTCCCAGCGCATCGGCTGCGGGAATGCCGGTCAGCGTCACGTGCGGATCGCAGATCAGCTCGCCGCGCCCGCTCACAGCGAGCGCAACCGAAACCATCCCGGCAAAACCGAGCCGGCGGCGGTCGGCAACCGTGCGCTCCTCGGCGCTGACCACCAGCGAGCCATCCTTGTAGAGCCGTCCCGCGGGCACCTCATCGATCTTTGCCGGGTCACCGGGCGCGAGCCGTATGAGCTCCCCGTCCCGACACAGAATCACCTTGCGGACGGCGGCGCGGCGCGCGACTTCGGCATGCTGGGCCATGTGCAAGGCTTCGCCGTGCACCGGGATCAGGATTTGCGGCCGCACCCAGCCGATCATGTCCCTGAGCTCGTCCACCCGCGGGTGCCCCGATACATGCACGAGATGGGTGCGATCGGTGATGACCTCGATGCCCTGGTCGACGAGGCCGTTGATCACCCGTGTGACCGCCTTCTCGTTGCCGGGAATGGCGCGCGAAGAAAAGATCACGCGATCGCCGCGCGACAACGCCACTTCGGGATGATCGTCCTGGGCGATGCGGGAGAGCGCGGCGCGCGGCTCGCCTTGGCTGCCGGTGCAGAGTGCGAGCACCTTGTCCGGCGGCAGGTGGCCGTAGACCTCGACGGAACGAAAATCCCGGATGCCGTCGAGATAGCCGGTCTCGCGCGCGACCTGCGCGACGCGCTCCATGGCACGGCCGACCAAGACAACCTCGCGATCACAGGCGGCCGCGGCCTGCGCGACCGCGCGTAGGCGCGCCACGTTGGAGGCGAAGGTGGTGACGGCGACCCGCGCGGGTGCGCTGCGGACGAGCTCGGCGAGACATTTCGCAACGTCGGCTTCGGAGGGAGAGCGCCCCTCGCGGAATGCGTTGGTGGAGTCCCCGATCAGCGCGAGACAGCCCTCGTTGCCCAAGGCACGCAGCTTGGCTTCATCGGTCGGCGGGCCGATGACCGGGGTCGGATCGATCTTCCAATCGCCGGAGTGAAGCACGCTGCCGAGCGGGGTGCGGATGATGAGGCCATTCGATTCCGGGATCGAATGGGCCATGGATACGAGCTCGATGTCGAACGGTCCGAGCGTGAACCGGCCGCCGAGCGGCACGACGTTCACCGGGATCTCGGGCGCACCCGGCTCGCTCTCCCGCTTGGCTTGCAGCAGCGCGGCGGTAAAGGGCGTGGCATAGACCGGCAGCTTGAGGCGCGGCCACAGGTCGAGCAGCGCACCGAAATGATCCTCGTGCGCGTGCGTGAGCACGATGCCGAGAAGATTGCGGCGCTCCTCCTCCAGGTAGCGGATGTCCGGCATAATGAGATCGACGCCGGGCAGCGCGTCGTCGGCGAAAGCAATCCCGAAATCGACCGCAATCCATTGCCGGCGATGCTCGTCGCCGAGGCCGTAGATCGCGAGATTCATGCCGATCTCGCCAACCCCGCCAAGCGGCGCGAACACGAGTTCATCGGAGGGGCGCACCATGTCCGTGTTCCGATCAACTCGCCTTGTCGGTGGACGAGGCCGTGGCCGTGAACACATCGCCGGCAGCGATCGTCGTGGTACTGCCGTCGGCCAAGCGCAGCACCAGGGCGCCGGCCTCGTCGAGCGTCTCGAAACGGCCGACGAGTTCGCGCTCGGCAAGGCGCACGCGCACGCCTTCGCCCATGCCGCTCGCGCGGGCAAGCCAGTCGGCGCGGATGGTCGAAAAGCCCTCGCCGGCATTCCATTGCGCGATGCGTCCGAGCATTTTGATCGACAACGCGCTGAACAGCGTGGCGGGCGAAACCGCGGCGCCGGCCGCGGCGAGATCGGTCGCGGGAAAATCGGTGTCCGCCGGGTGACTCGCGCAATTGACGCCGATGCCGACGGCGACCGCGTTCACGTCGCCTTCCCCTTCGATCAGGATGCCGGCGAATTTGGCGCCCGCGAGCAGAAGATCGTTGGGCCATTTGATCGCCAGCCGCGGCTTGAGATCGGCGGCGACCTCCACCACGGCATCGTGGATCGCAAGCGCCGCGACGAATGAAAGCTGTGGCCAATGCTCGGCTGCCGCCGGCCGCGTGAGCAACAGGCTGGCGTAGAGATTGCCGGGCGGCGATATCCACGCGCGCCCGCGCCGGCCGCGGCCCGCGCTCTGCCGATCGGCGGTGACCCAGAGCGGCCCGCGCTCGCCCTGACGTGCCAGATTGAGAGCCTCGGCGTTGGTCGAGCCGAGCACCTCGTGCGCGATGAGCCGCACGCCCGCCGCGGTCGCCCTGGGCTCGAGTTTCATTCAGCGTCAAGCTTCATTCAAAACAACGACTTTGCGGCAGCATTCGCCGCCTCGACCAGCGGGCTCGGATAGACGAAGAACAGGAGATTGAACAGGCCCGTCACCGCGAGCACGGCCTTGAGCTCGTGTGGCATCGGCTCGAATGGCCTGGCCGGCTCATCGAAATACATGATTTTGACGATTGTCAGATAATAGTAGGCGCCGACGACGCTGGTGACCACACCGATCACCGCGAGCGTGAACAGCCCCGCCTTGATCGCCGCCAGGAACACATAGAACTTGGCGAAGAACCCCGCGAGCGGCGGAATGCCCGCGAGCGAGAACAGCAGCATGGCGAGGAAAAACGCCATGGTCGGCTTGGTGCGGGCAAGGCCGGCGAGATCGGCGATCTCCTCGACCATCTGCCCGTCGCGCCGCATCGACAGGATGCAGGTGAAGGTCCCGAGCGTCATGGCGACGTAGATCGCCATATAGACCAGCACGCCCTGAACGCCTTCCTGCGTGCCGGCGGCGAGCCCGATGAGCGCGAAGCCCATGTGGCCGATGGACGAATAGGCCATTAGCCGCTTGAAGTTGCGCTGGCCGATGGCGGCGAATGCGCCGAGCGCCATGGAGGCGATAGCGACGAAGACCACGATCTGCTGCCATTGCGTCAAGATGCCAGGAAACGCCACGATAGTCGTGCGCACGAACATGGCCATGCCTGCGACCTTGGGCGCGGCGGCGAAGAAGGCGGTGATGGGCGTCGGCGCGCCCTCGTAGACGTCGGGCGTCCACATGTGGAACGGCACCGCCGAAACCTTGAAACAGAAACCGGCGAACAGGAAGACCAACCCGAACACCAGCCCCAGGCTCGCGGTACCTCCGCCTCCCTGGCTCGCGGCGTTGGCGATGCCGGCGAAGCTCACGGTGCCGGTGAAGCCGTAGACCAGCGATGCACCGTAAAGCAGCATGCCGGAGGACAAGGCGCCGAGCACGAAATATTTGAGCCCGGCCTCGGTCGAGCGCACGGAATCGCGATTTATCGCCGCAACCACGTAGAGCGCCAGACTCATCAATTCGAGTCCGAGATAGAGCGCGATCAGGTCGGCGGCCGAAATGAGCATCATCATGCCGGTGGTCGATAGCAGGATCAGGATCGAATATTCGAACGTTTCGCGTTTCTCGCGCGCGAGATAGTTCGACGACATCAGGATCGCTGCGGCCGATCCGGCCAGCGCCAGAAGCTTGAGGAAGCGGGCGAAGCCGTCGACGATAAAACTACCGCCGAAGGTGACGAGTTTGCCCGCGGGCAGCAAAACAACGATGAGACCGGTAAGGACCAACAGCAGGATCGCCGCGCCCTCGATGCCCTTGGTCGCCCGCTCGCCGCGGAACGCGCCGACCATCAGCAGCAGCATGGCGCCGATCGCGAGCACGATTTCCGGCAGAGCCGGCAGCAGCGCGGGGATTTCAACGGTCTCGGTCATCGGTCGGCTTTCGGCCTGTGGTCAATGCGCCA
>JBKOXY010000184.1:0-7455 GCA_046725125.1 Pseudomonadota bacterium
CAGATCGCCGCGGCGGTGATGGCGCTGTCGTTCGCCGGCTGGCTGCTCGTTCTGGTCAGCACCTTCCTGATCAATCATTTCGAGCTGTTCGGGCTGCACCAAGTCGCGATCAACCTCGCGGGGCGAACGATGCCCGCGCCCCGCTTCAAGACGCCGGTGCTCTACAAGCTGGTGCGACACCCGATCTATCTCGGCTTCATCGTCGCGTTCTGGGCAGCCCCCGTCATGACCATCGGGCATCTCTTGTTCGCGGCCGTGACGACCGCGTACATCTTCGTCGGGATCTTTCTGGAGGAGCGCGACCTCATCCAGCTGTTCGGCGAGGAGTACAAGCGCTACCGCGCGCAGGTCGGGATGCTTATTCCGTTCCGGCGCAAGTGGTCCTGAAGGCGGAGGGCGGATCGTAGGTGGACGGCGCCGGCAAGTGCTTTGCCGGCGCCGTTGCGCTAACATGCCGGCGGACGTGAGTTGGCAATGGCATTGGTGCAAGAAAAGTCCGATCGAATCACGCGCCGCGATCCCAACGCGGTCAAGGCCGTCGTTGCCGCGCTGACGGCGAAATTCGGCAACCGGGTCGTCACCTCGCAGGCGGTACGCGAGCAGCACGCCAACACCACGACCTGGATCGCCAACGAGCCGCCCGACGCGGTGGTTTTCCCGCAAGCGACCGGCGATGTGCAGGACATCGTGCGCATCTGCGCCAAGCTGCGCGTCCCGGTCATTCCCTTCGGCACGGGCACCTCGCTCGAAGGCCACATCAATGCGCCCTATGGCGGCGTGTCGATCGATTTTCGCGACATGAACCGCGTGCTGGCAGTGAATGCGCAAGATCTCGATTGCGTGGTCGAGCCGGGCATCACGCGCAAGCAGCTCAACGAGCATTTGCGCGACCAAGGCCTGTTCTTTCCGCTCGATCCCGGCGCCGACGCTTCGCTCGGCGGCATGGCGGCGACGCGTTGCTCCGGCACCAATGCGGTGCGCTACGGCACCATGAAGGACAACGTGCTTGCGCTCAAGGTCGTGCTGGCGAACGGCGAACTGATGACCACCGCGCGCCGCGCCAAGAAATCGTCGGCCGGCTACGATCTCACCCGGCTGATCGTCGGCGCGGAAGGAACCCTCGGCGTCATCACCGAGCTCACGCTCAAGCTCTCCGGCATTCCCGAGGCAATCTCGGCCGGCGTGTGCCCGTTCCCCTCGGTCGAGGCGGCGTGCAACGCCACGATCGCGACCATCCAGTCCGGCGTGCCGGTGGCGCGCATCGAACTGCTCGACGAGCTGCAGGTGAAAGCCACCAATCTCTACTCCAAGCTCGCGCTGCCGGAAGTACCGATGCTGTTCGTCGAGTTCCATGGCTCGCCGGCGGGGGTCGCCGAGCAGTCGGAGCGTTTCGGCGAAATCGCGGGCGATCTGGGCGGCGGCCCGTTCGAATGGGCGACCAAGCCCGAGGACCGCTCGCGCCTGTGGCAGGCGCGTCACGACGCCTATTGGGCGGGGCGGGGGTTGCGCCCCGGCGCGCAGGCGCTCGCCACCGATGTCTGCGTGCCGATCTCGCGGCTGGCGGAATGCGTCACCGCAACCCAGCGTGAGATCGCTGCGCTTGGCCTCGTGGCGCCGATCCTCGGCCATGTGGGCGACGGAAATTTCCATCTCACCTTGCTGGTGGACATGAGCGACCCGGCGGAGGTCGAGGCCGCGAAGACGTTGTGCGAGCGGCTGGTCGAGCGCGCACTCGCCATGGACGGCACGTGCACCGGCGAGCACGGCGTCGGGCAGGGCAAGATGAAATACCTCGCGGGCGAACTGGGGAGCCCGGCGCTGGCGGCCATGGCCGCCATCAAGCGCGCGCTCGACCCGGACGACATCATGAATCCGGGCAAAATCGTGGCGATCGCATGAGCCGTTCGCCGCGCTTGCGATCCAGCCCCCGCCTCTAGGCAGCGCCGGCGAAAGCGGTCCGGTTTGCTCGAATTTCGCCCTAACTTATTGGCCGCCGACATAGATTTGCCGTCAACGCGCCCGATATTACCGCCCCGCTCGGGGCTCAAGGTTGCGGATCGGGGATCGCGGGCACGGCCGGCCGCCGTTATGATCCGGCCACATAAATCGTGCTCAACTCGTTGGTGATCAGGCTCTTTTCCGAGGCCTGGCACACCGCCCGGTGCGAAGGGCTTCGGCCGGACCTGGGGTGGAGACGGCGTGCAGACGACGCTGCTCGGTGTCGCGATTGCGATCATCCTGGCGCTGGTGACGGCGCTGGTGGGGCCCCTTTTCGTCGATTGGAGCAGCTATCGCGGGGAGTTCGAGACCAGAGCCAGCCGCCTGACCGGGCTCGACTTCCGCGTCACCGGTGCGATCGACGCCCGCCTCCTTCCAACCCCGACGCTCATGCTGGAAGGCGTCGAGTTCGGCCGCCCGGAAGAGGGCAGCAAGGTGCGCGCGCGCCTGTTGCGCATCGAATTCGCGCTGGGCGCGTTGGCGCGCGGCGAATGGCGCATTGCCGATGCCCGCTTGGAAGGCCCCGAATTCTCGGCCGGGCTCGACGGCTCCGGCCGCCTGGCTTGGCCGGTCCCCAAACTCGGCTTCGATCTGGAATCGGTTTCGATCGCGCGGCTCCACATCCAGGACGGCCGCGCCAGTCTCGCCGACGCCGCAAGCGACGCCCATCTCGTGCTCGAGAAGCTCGAGTTCACGGGCGAGTTGCGCACGCTGGCGGGGCCGGTCAAAGGCGATGGCTCCTTCGTCGTCGCCGGCCAGCGTTATCCCTATCGCATCGCCACCAGCCGGATCGCCGAGGACAGCGGCGCCAAGGTGCGCTTCGCGGTCGATCCGATCGACCAGCCGCTGGCCGCCGAAGCCGACGTCTCGATCTGGATCGAGCGCGGCATACCGCGCTTTGAAGGCAGCGTTCAATTCGCGCGCGCAGTCGGCCGTGCGCCCGCGGGCGCCGAGTCGCTCATCATCGAACCGTGGCGTGTCACCAGCCGCATCAAGGGCGACAGCGCAGCGGCCGTATTGGAGCAGATCGAGTTCCAATACGGCCCGGATGACAGGGCAATCAAGCTCAGTGGCGGCGCCAATCTGACCCTCGGGCTCAAGCCAAAGGTCAGCGGAGTGCTGTCATCGGCCCAGATCGATCTCGACCGGGTGCTGGCGCTGCCCGAGGGGCGCCAACGCCCGCTCGCCGCTGTCAAGACGCTGGCCGAATCCGTGATCGCGGCGTCGCGGCTGCCCATCCCGGCAGCGCTGAGTATCAACGCCGAGAACGTCACGCTCGGCGGCGCAACGCTTATGCGCGTCGGCGCCGAGCTGAGCGCCTACGCCGATGGCGTGGACATCAAGAGTCTGGACCTGCGCGCGCCCGGCATGACCCAGATGCGCCTCAGCGGGCGCCTCGGCGCCACCTCGACGGGCGTGCAGTTCGTGGGATCGACCAAGGTCGAGGCCAACGATCCGCGCGCGCTCGTCGCCTGGCTGACCGAACGCAGCGATGAGCCGGCCGCGTCGTCCACCGGTCCGTTGCGCTTGGGCGGCGATGTGACCCTCGGCGGCGACGCCATCACGATCAAGGGACTCAAGGTCGAGTTCGATCGCATGACGGTTGCCGGACATTTGGCCTATGTCTGGGCGAGCGACGATCGGCCGGCGCGGCTCGACGTCGCGCTCACCGCGCCCGAAATCGATTTCGACCGCGTCCATGCCGTTGCCAAGGCCGTGCTCGGCGACTCGACCTTCGACTGGCCGCGCGAAGGCGCGCTCTCGCTCAAGATCGCCCGCGCGTTTGTCGCCGGCGTCGAGGCGAAGCAGACGGACGTCAACATGCGCGTCGATGCGAACGGATTCGAGATCGAACGGCTAGCCATCGGCGATTTCGGCGGAGCGGGGCTGGCGGTCAAAGGTCGCATCGATGGCAAGGCGCAATTGCCGCGCGGCGCCGTGACGCTCGACCTCGACGCGCGCGCCCTCGACGGCGTGGTGGCGCTGCTGGAGAAGATCGCGCCGCAGACAGCCGAGCAGCTGCGCCGCGCGGGCGGGCGTTTGACCCCCGCCACATTGCGCGCCTCGCTCTCCATCGATCCCGCGGCGGCGGGCAGCGCCAATGCGAAGCTCAGGATCGAGGGCCGCGCCGGCACGTTCCGCGTGGCGCTGCAAGGCGACGCTGGCACCGCCAGCGACGCCTTCAAGCTCGAAAATCTCGCGACGCTCGGCGCGGCCAAGGTGAACCTCGGCGGGCGCGTGGACGCCGATGACGGCGCGGCGCTGATCGAACTCATCGGGCTCGATCGTTTGGTCGCGGTCGACAAGCGGCCCGCGCGACTGGCCGTGGCGGCGAAAGGACCGCTCGACGGCGACCTCGTGGTCGACGGTCAGCTCACTGCCGGCGCGCTCAATATCGCGACCAAAGGCACCATCCGCGTTCCGGTTCGTGCGAGCCCGAGCGCCGAGCTCAATCTCAAGGTCGCCAACGCAAACATCCGCTCACCACGGCCGGCAGCGGGGGGGCGCGTCGCCGAACTGCTGCCCGCGTCGGTAACCGCGCGGCTTGCTCTGAGCGAGGGCATGCTGCAGTTCAGCGAGGTGGCGGGAACGGTGGCGGGCGCGAGCGTTGGCGGGCGGCTTGCCCTCGGGATGCAGCAGCAGCCGATCACGGTCGACGGCGACATCGAGCTGGGCGCGGTCGATCTGTCGGCCGCGATCGCGCTTGCAATTGGGATCCCGGCGCAAGGCGCGGGCGCGGCCACCGGCGCGAGCAGCAGTGCACCGGGCCTTTGGCCGGCCGAGCCGTTCGAGCAGGGATTGAAGACTCTTCGCGGTCAGATCGCGGTCAAATCGGCGCGCGTCGCCCTCACGCCCAAGCTTGCCGCGCGCGATGTCCGCGGTGTCGTCCGCTTCGGCGAGTCGGAACTGGCATTGGAGGGAATCGACGGCAGCATTGCCGGCGGCCGCGTGGCCGCTGACCTGACGTTCCTGCACCGCGCCGACGGGCTCACTGCGCGCGGCCGCGTGCACCTCGCCGGCGCCAATGCCGCCGAACTGCTTCCGGGCGAAGGGGCGCTCTCCGGCGGGCTCACGCTCGACGTGACCGCCGAGGGAACGGGAATGAGCCCGGTTGCGCTTGTCGGTTCGCTTGCCGGCAGCGGCAGCTTCACGCTCGAAAACGCTCGGGCAGCGCGGCTCGATCCGGCGGCCTTCGACACCGTTATCCGCGCCGTCGATCAGGGCTTGCCGATCGACGCGATCAGGGTGCGAGACCGGATGGATGCCGCGCTCGCGAGCGGCGGCCTTGCCGTCAGCCTCGCGGAGGGCGCGATCGCCATCGATGCCGGCCAGGCGCGACTGAGCAATCCGGTCGTACGCGCCCAGCGCGGCGATCTCGCCGTGAGCGGAAGCGTCAACCTGACCGAAGCTGCCCTCGACGCGCGGCTCACCTTGTTCGGAACCGGCGGCGCGGGCGTTCCGGCGAACACCCGGCCGGAAGTCGGCATTGCACTGAAGGGGCCGATCGACGCGCCCAAGCGCGCCATCGACGTCGCCGCGCTCGCGAGCTGGCTCGCGCTGCGCGCGGTCGAGCAGCAGTCGAAGAAGCTGGACGTGCTCGAGGGCCGCGCGCCTGTGCCGCCGCCGGCTCCTGCGGCGGTCAACGCGCCAACGAGCGTGTCAAAACCCAAACCCGCGGCGCCGGCGGCCGAACGCGTGCAACCGCTGCCGCCGCCCATCGACATCCGTCCGGCGCCGACGCCGCGCGCGCCGCGGCCGCAGTCCGGGTCGGCCGCAACGCAAGGCGCGCCGACCCAAGCGCAGAAGCCGGCGCCCGCGCCCGCGCGGCCGCGCTCCCTGTCGGAAATATTGTTCGGTCACTAGTGTCCCGATTCCGAAGTTCGCAAACCTTGCGGCACACTCTCATGCGAACTTCGGAATCAAAGGGACACTAGCAAGCTCATGACTCTAGTGTGGTTTTTTGGATTTGAAGTTCCTATACAAGCCTGCTGCACACTCGTAGGAACTTCAAATCCAGCACACTAGCGCGTCGGAAAAACGCGCCGGAAACCGCTACGCGGTCGAGGCTGCGCGCGCGATGATGACGCCGCGCGTTCCGTCGCGACCCTCGTTATCGTCGGACAGCTGGTTGCGATAGAAATCGAGCACGAACAAGCGAATCGCCGACGACAGGTTGCCGTGTTGCCGCTCGGAATCGATCGCGGCGACGAGGTCCGACAAGGTCATGTCGCGCCCGTTGGCGATCTCCTTGAGCCCCTTCCAGAACGCATCCTCGAGGCTGACGCTGGTTTTGTGACCAGCGATGACAATGGAGCGTTTGACGACCGGAGATTTCATCGCTCGTCTCCCGTTTCGATCCGGTGGCGCTCGAGGTCGCGGCGGGCCTTGACGTCGCGCTTGGTTTCGAGTTCGCGCTCGGCTTGGCTGCGTCCATGCCGCAGTCGATTGGCAGATGCTGTTCGCTCAGCGAGCTGCCGCTCGGCCTGCTTGCGCGCCCTGCGAAGGTTAACGACGTCGCCCATCCTGCACTCGGTGAGCCGCTCCGGGGTGATGCAGGTCCCTCGCTTGTGGCTTCGGGGCCAAATACGCCCATAGCGTGGCGGCGGGCGCGCGCGTGAGTTCCCGCCGGCCAAGGCACCCAAGTAAACGTCTCTTCGCATTACAGCTTTCGAATCCGATTTTCGGCCTCAGTCGTCGGGCAATCCATAGTGTTGGCCTTGTCATTTACGAGCTATCTATAATATAGTCGTCCTTATATATACATTAATTACTTAAACCGATGCAAACTGTTGACATATTTTCTTGAAGAAAGATAATGTCATTGCTGACGTTTTTGCCGGAAACATTTTGCGCCAGCGTTCAAGAGGCGCGAAAATTCAGAGCAGCACGGTGACACGAGGGAAGCGCCACACCCCTCACAAAAGGTTTACCGACAACGGACGGACCCCCTCCACGCGTCCGCGCCATCTCGCCGACGCCCGCCTCACCGCGGCGCGAATCAAGTGGAACCGAGTCATCTTCTGCGGGCGCACCAAGCGGTGGAATTCCGCCGGCGAATAGCGAGTGGCTGGGGCGTGTACTCATAAACCCGATAGGGTGAGAGTAGCGTGATCAATTGCAGCGGCTACTCGAAGAATCCACCACGGGGCGGGCCGTCCCAGCGTAGCGTAAGACCGAAAGCGACGAACAGGACGATGCCGGTCATTATTCCTACGTCGAGCGCTGCCGTGATCATATCAATCATATCAAGCGCTCCCTCTCGACATACGATGGGTCGCTCGTGACCTGATCAGCCTGAGCTATATTTTTTGCGGGGATGTGTGAGCTACTTCACACTCGCGCTAATAAATGCAGCCGGGTACGGCCGTGCGCCATAGATTAGGCCTGTGAGAGTGTGAACTAGTTCACACTCTCACAGTGTGAACTCGTTCACACTCTTCCCCCTGCGCATCATAA
>JBKOXY010000501.1:0-11786 GCA_046725125.1 Pseudomonadota bacterium
CGTCGATGAATATGGCGGCGCTGACGGCGTCGTTTCGATCGAAGACATCGTCGAGCAGATCGTCGGCGAGATCGCGGACGAGCACGACGAGGACATAGCGCCAGGCGTGGTGCGCCAGTCCGACGGCTCGTTCCTCGCCGACGCCCGCGCGAGCCTTGAGGACGTCACCGCAATCGTCGGCGAATTCGATGTCGGCGACGTCGCCAAGGAAGTGGACACCCTCGCCGGATATGTCGCGACGCGGATCGGCCGCGTGCCGGTGCGCGGCGAACTCGTGCCCGGGCCCGGCCCGTTCGAACTCGAAATCCTCGACGCCGATCCCCGCCGCGTGAAGAAGCTTAGGATCTATCGCAGTCTCGACCGGCAGAACGGTGCTCGGCGCGTGATGCGGCGGCAGGTGGGACCCGCGCCCGCGCCGCCGAGCGCGAGCGCACCTCCCTCCTCGCCGCCGGTGAGCGGCGATGAAGCGGACAAGCTTTCCCCCGACGCAGCGCCATCGAAATCCGCCCGCCAGCCGTGACGCTCACCCGCCTCGCCCATACCATCGTGCTGGCCGAGGGATGGTGGCGTATTCTGATCGCGTTCCTCGCCGGCGCCTCCTCGACGCTGGCGCTGCCGCCGACGAATGTTTGGCCACTTCCCTTCATTACGTTTCCGATCCTGGTCTGGCTCGTCGACGGCGTGGCTGGCGGGCGCTTCGGCGGCGTGCTCGCGGCCGCCAGTGTCGGCTGGTGGTTCGGCTTCGGCTATTTCCTCGCCGGCCTCTATTGGGTCGGCCATGCGTTCCTGGTCGACGCCAAGACTTTCGGCTGGCTGCTGCCGTTCGCAGTCATTGCGCTGCCGGCCGCGATGGCAATCTACACGGCGTTGGGCCTCGCACTGGCGCGACTGATCTGGACGCGCGGCGCGACCCGCGTGCTCGCGCTCGCGCTCGCGCTCACGCTCGCAGAATGGCTGCGTGGTCACTTGTTCAGCGGTTTTCCCTGGAACGCCTATGGCTATGCGCTGATCTCGCCGCTATGGCTCGCCCAGGGCGCGGCGCTCATCGGTATCTGGGGCCTCACATTTCTCGCCGTCGCGGTCTATGCATCGCCCGCGGTGCTCGCCGATGACCGCGCCGACACCAGACGGCCGTGGCTGGCTCCGGCGCTGAGCGTGGCCGCGATCGCGGCGCTTGCGATCTACGGCGGCGTGCGGCTGGAGCGGACCCCCACCAGCTACGTCGCGGACGTGCGCCTTCGCATCATGCAGCCCAATCTGCAGCAGGATGAAAAGTTCAACTATTCGCAGAAGCAGCAGGTGATGAGCCGTTATGTCGCGCTATCGGATCGCCCGAACGGCCCGCAATCCACTGGCCTGCGCGGGGTGACGCTTCTGATCTGGCCGGAATCGGCGTTTCCGTTCTTCCTCACGCGCGAACCCGATGCGCTCGCCCAGATCGCCGCGCTCTTACCCGCGGAGACGGTGCTGATCACCGGCGCCATCCGTGCGCCCGAAACCGCGCCCCATGCGCCCGTCACGCGCGCCTACAATTCGATCTACGTGATCGGCCACGACGGCTCGATCCTTTCAGTCTACGACAAGGTCCATCTCGTGCCATTCGGCGAATACCTGCCGTTTCAGGAGCTGCTCGAGCGGCTCGGTCTGGAGCAACTCACCAAGGTCCGCGGCGGATTCATCCCCGGCGACCAGCGGCGCAATCAGGCGGCGCCAGGAGTACCGAATTTTCTGCCGCTGGTCTGTTACGAAATCATTTTTCCCGGCGACGCGGTGCCGCGCCGCGAACGCGAGGGCTGGCTCTACCGCCATGTCGGCCGTTATCTCGACTGGCCGTCCGTAGCCGGGAGCGTGGAACGGCCCGGCTGGCTCCTCAACCTGACCAATGATGGATGGTTCGGCGTCAGTGCAGGCCCCTACCAGCACTTCCAGCAGGCGCGAATACGCGCCATCGAAGAGGGGCTTCCGCTGGTGCGGGCGGCCAATAGCGGAATTTCCGCGGTGGTCGATCCGCTCGGGCGCATCATCAAATCGCTGCCGCTCGGGGCCGAGGGCGTGCTCGATGCGCCCCTGCCGCAACCCACCGCGCGCACCCTCTACGCCCGCTGGGGTGACGGCCCCGTCGGAATAGTGGTCGGCATCGCTTTTTTGTGGGTGATGCGCTCCCGCAGGCGGGCGCCCTAACTTCGCCGCGGATTCAGTTCTAAGTTGTGCACCAGCGGCCCGATTACAACTTTCTGCGTATAGGTTGCAATAGAGACTATCGACGAATTGCCTTTTCTAATCAGCTATCTGCTGTAGGGGGCCGGATTCACGTTTCAACAATTTTTTGCGGTAACCACCGATTTTGCTCGGAATACGATTGCGTTCCGGCCGCGCAACGGGAACATTAGCGAGCACCACGGCCGCATAGGAGATCGTTATGGCCGCCGCAAAAAAGGCCCCGAATCCCATCGACAAGCATGTTGGCAGCCGGGTGCGCATGCGCCGCATGATGCTTGCAATGAGCCAGGAAAAGCTGGGTGACGCGCTCGGCCTCACCTTCCAGCAGGTGCAGAAATACGAGAAAGGCACCAACCGCATCGGGGCCAGCCGGTTGCAGCAAATCTCCCACATCCTTCAGGTGCCAGTAGCGTTCTTCTTCGAAGGCGCGCCCAACTTGCACGGGTCGGCGGATGGAGGGATGAAAGAAGCGCCTTCCCCTGCCTACGTCTCGGATTTCCTCGCCACCTCCGAAGGACTCTCCCTGACCAAGGCCTTCATGCGGATCAAGGAGCCCAAGCTCAGGCGCCGCATCGTCGATCTCGTCGAGGAGATCGCCGGCGACGAAGGCGACTGAGCCGACCGATGGAGGGACTGGCGACGGACGAGAGCACCTTGCGTCGTCCGCCGTCCCACGCTTCGCCCACACCTTGACCGCTTGCGGGGACGCTGCAACAAACACTCCGGCCCAAGAGCCGCGAGGGGTTGCAATCGAGCCTGCGAGGGGAGTGTCTTCAGTGTCACACGCCAATTATCTCTTTACCAGCGAGTCCGTCTCCGAAGGTCATCCCGACAAGGTCTGCGACCAGATTTCGGATGCGATCCTCGATGCGTTCATCGAGAACGACATCAAGCTCGGCATCGCCGACGACAGCCTGGTGAATACGCGGCTTGGCTGTGAGACGCTCTGCACCACCAACAAGATCGTCATCGCCGGTGAGGGCCGTGGCCAGGCGCCGCTGTTCAGCAAATATGGCGACCACGCCGTGGTCAACCGCGAGCTGATTAGTCAGATCGCACGCAACGTGGTGCGCGACATCGGCTACGACCAGAACGGCTTCTCCTATCACGGCGCCGACATCGAGGTGCTGCTGCACGGCCAATCGCCCGATATCGCCATGGGGGTCGATGCCAAGAAGAAGAAGGGCGAGGAGCAGGAGGGCGCGGGCGACCAAGGCATGATGTTCGGCTTCGCCTGCACCGAGAGCGAGGTCTACGAGAAGGGCTCATTCATGCCGGCCCCGATCTACTTCGCGCACAAGATTTTGAAGGTGCTGGCGGAGAAGCGCCGCTCGAAGCAGTTGTTCGACCTGCAGCCCGACGCCAAGAGCCAGGTGACCGTGCAATATATCGAGGGCAAGCCGATTGGGTGCACCAAGGTGGTGGTCTCGACGCAGCACAACGCCGAGACTCGTAACGGCAAGAAGTACTCGCCGGCGATGGTGAAGGACTTGATCGGCGATGCGGTGGCTTCCGCGCTGCCGGACGGCTGGATGCCGAAGCGGTCGAACGATTTCCTGGTCAATCCGACCGGCAATTTCGTGGTCGGCGGCCCGGACGGGGACTGCGGCCTCACCGGCCGCAAAATCATCGTCGACACCTATGGCGGCTACGCGCCGCACGGCGGCGGCGCTTTCTCCGGCAAGGATCCGACCAAGGTCGACCGCTCGGCAGCCTATGCCGCGCGCTATCTCGCCAAGAACGTCGTCGCCGCCGGCATTGCCGAACGCTGCACAATCCAAATCGCCTATGCCATCGGCGTCGCCGACCCGATGTCGCTGCTGGTCGATATGCATGGCACCGGCAAGGTCGACGAGAAGAAGCTCGAAAAAGCGCTACCCGAAATCTTTAGGCTCACGCCGATCAACATCCGCCGCACGCTCAAGCTCAACCGGCCGATCTACCGCCGCACCGCCGCTTACGGCCATTTCGGCCGCGCGCCCGACAAGGACGGCGGTTTCTCCTGGGAGAAAACCGACCTGGTGAGGGACATCAGAACCGCGGTGGCCTAATCCTGTCGACGTGGGAGCGTAGGGCGTCCAACATGGCGGCGGTTGAGACCGCCATGTCCATATCCGATCGCAGCAAAGCTCGGCGCAGCGCCTTTTTCGGCCGCCGCAAGGGTCATGCGCTGCGGCCGCGCCAGGCGGAGCTGTTCGACACCCTGTTGCCGCGGCTCGCCATCGAGCTTGCCAGGCCCGCGCCGTCCGACCTCGCGCTGCTGTTCCCCAATCCGGTCGACAGCGTCCGCCTCGAGATCGGATTCGGTGGCGGAGAGCACATGATCGCGCAAGCCGAACAGCATCCGCGCACCGGCTTCATCGGGGTCGAGCCGTTCGTCAACGGAATGGCCAAGGCGCTCGCGGCGATCGACCTGAAAAATCTCTCCAATATCCGGCTGCACTTCGACGACGCCGTGTTTCTGCTCGAATGGTTGCCGCCGGCCTCGCTCGCGTACGTCGATCTTATTTATCCCGATCCATGGCCGAAACGGCGGCATTGGAAACGGCGCTTCATCCAAGACGAGAGCGTGGCCGCGATCGCGCGCATCCTGCGTCCCGGCGGCGAGTTCCGCTTCGCAACGGACGTTCCGGACTATGCGGCCTGGACGCTCAAACACCTGATCCGATCGTCCGACTTCGCGTGGACGGCGGCGCGCGCCGACGATTGGCGTCGCGCGTGGTCAGGCTTTTCCGCGACGCGCTACGAAGCAAAGGCAAGGCGCGAAGGCCGTGCGCCTTGCTATCTGATTTTTCGCAGAACGGGCGACGGAGCGCGGACGCCGAATGATCCGCGACGGCGGACCACGGACAGAGCGCGGGACGCCTAGGTCCTACCGTCGTCCGTCGTCCGTCCGCTGTGGTGCGGTCGCACCTGCCAGAACCGCATCACCCGCTGGGCAGTGCTCGGCGACAGGCGATCGAAGTCGGCATGGATGGCATCGAGATCCTGGCTCGACGTTCGCGCGCCGGCCGGCCGCACCATGATGATGGCCTTGGCGGTCGACCAGGCCCAGCCCGCCGACTTACAGAGAATGAGGACTGGATCGGGCCGCTCCGCAGCCATCAGCCGATCCACCACTTCGATCGGTACCACGCAAAGGGACGCAAGCGCCGCGACGGTTTCGCCGTATTGGCTCTTGTGCGCGAAGTCGACGAGGATGGCCTCGTCGAGCTTGCCCTCCTGGTGTAGCGCCTCGATCCTGCGCTGCGCGCGCGAGTAGTCGCGCGGCGCAGCCGGCGCGTTCGCTTCATTCGAGACCTTCGCCAGCGCGCGGCGGGACTCGGGTGGCGTCTCGGGCGCGGCGGATGCGATGAGGCGCCGCTGCACCGCATCCGTGGCAGTGAGCAGGAGATCGTGGAACAGCCGCGGCGGAATGTCCGGCCGCAGCAGGACCGTCTCGGCCAGCACGCCGTCCGTTTTCGCGCGCTCGACCAGGGTGCAAAGACCCGCATCGGACAGGCGCGCGCCGCGATTCGCGGCCACGCTGTGCCGCACCTCGTGGTCGCCGCGGCGCAGCAGCACGTCGGTCACCGGCTCCGCGATCCGGGCCCGAGCGGAGATAGCGAGCAGATGCGCTTGGCCCTTGCTCTGCGCGACGTCGACGAGATCGGTGTCGGATAGCACCTGCGCCCGCTTGAGCAGGGGACCCGCGACCGCGATGTCGTCGTCCTGCGCGAGGCGGCGCACCGCTTCGACCGGCGCATTGCCAAGGGGCGCGAGCCGGCGCGAGAGTTCGCTGCGCCCGTTCGTCTCGATCTCGCCGATCAATCGGCTGAACACTAGGTCGAACAGCCGGACGTGATCGTCGTTGAAACGGCTCGCCCCGTCGAGAAAAAAGGCAGTCATGCGCTCAAGCGTCTTGGCCCGCCTCTCGGGTGAGCCGCGCGCGATCAACGCGTCCAGTTCCGGAATGTGCGAGGCGTGCACGGACACTCTCAAGTCCAAAGGGATGACTCGGGAAAATTCACGATGACGCGGCGCGCGACCTGGAAATGGGCAGGCTAGGGAAGAAATCTGAAGGAAGGGTTAGTTAACCGCGGGTTAGCGCGCCGCGGCGGCCCTTGCGCCAGCGCCGCAAATCGCTATATTCCCTCTGTCCAGCTTTGGATATCTCATAACGGTCGGATGTGATCCGGTCGGTTTTTGAGAGTGGGTTCCCCCGGGACCCGCTCTTTTTTGTTACCGAAATCGGGCCCATGCGCCCGGTCGAACCCGGACGGTAGTCTAACTGGAAGTTGCGAGGCCAAGCGAGGATGACGCCAGCGATCGGCACCCTTCAGGCCGAGTCGGAGCCGCGCCTTGTCGCCGAGCAGGGCGTCGCGGCGCGCGTAGCCGCTATTGCCGAGCCTGTCCTGGGCGGCATCGGCTATCGTCTCGTGCGGGTGAAGATTTCCGGGCTCGACGGCTGCACGGTCCAGATCATGGCCGAACGGCCGGATGGGACGATGACGGTCGAGGACTGCGAGGCGGTCTCGCGCGCGCTCTCGCCGGTGCTCGATGTCGCCGATCCGATCGACCGCGCCTACCGGCTCGAAGTGTCCTCGCCCGGCATGGATCGCCCGCTGGTGCGGCGCTCGGATTTCGAGCGCTTTGCCGGCCACCGCCTCAAGGTGGAAATGGCGGTTGCGATCGACGGCCGACGGCGATTTCACGGTCTGCTGCTGGGCGTGGAGGGGGAGGCCGCGCGCATTCGCCGCGACGATGCCGCACCCGGCAAAGCAACCGAGATTGTGCTGCCGATCGAGGAAATGGCCGAGGCCAAGCTCGTCGTCACCGATGCGCTGATTGCCGAATCGCTCAAGCGCGGCAAGGCGGCGCAACGCGAGGCACGGCGATGGCAGGCGGAGGACGCGGGAGAGCAAGCCGCAAGCCGTCCTCCGTCCTCCATCCTCGCGCGCCCGTCGTCCGAAGTTCGACCCAAGCATGTCCAGCCCACGCCGCTCGATAACCGGGGCGGGGCTCAGAACGAAGGAGAATGACCGATGGCCGTCAGCGCCAACCGGCTCGAATTGTTGCAAATCGCCGACGCGGTCGCCCGCGAGAAAGCGATCGACCGCAACATCGTCATCGCCGCCATGGAGGATGCGATCCAGAAGGCGGCACGCTCGCGCTATGGCAGCGAGACCGAAGTCCGCGCCGAGATCAATCCGAAGACCGGCGAGATGCGACTGTCGCGTCTGCTGCTGGTGGTGGATCAGGTCGAAAACGACGCGACGCAGATCGCGCTCGAAGAGGCCAAAAAGCGCAACCCCGCCGCTCAGGTCGACGACTACATCGCCGAGGCCTTGCCGCCGCTCGAATATGGCCGCATCGCCGCCCAATCGGCGAAGCAAGTGATCGTGCAGAAGGTGCGCGAGGCCGAGCGCGACCGTCAATATCAGGAGTACAAGGACCGCATTTCCGATATCGTCAACGGCATCGTCAAGCGGGTCGAATACGGCAACGTGGTCGTCGATCTCGGCCGCGGCGAGGCGATCGTGCGCCGAGACGAAATGTTGCCGCGAGAAACGTTCCGCAACGGCGACCGCATCCGCGCTTTCATCTACGACGTGCGCCGCGAGCCGCGCGGGCCGCAGATATTTCTCTCGCGCACCCATCCGCAATTCATGGCCAAGCTGTTCGCCCAGGAAGTGCCGGAAATCTACGACGGCATCGTGGAGGTGAAGGCGGTGGCGCGGGATCCGGGTTCGCGCGCGAAAATCGCGGTGATTTCCCGGGATTCGTCGGTTGATCCGGTCGGCGCCTGCGTCGGCATGCGCGGTTCTCGCGTGCAGGCCGTGGTCAACGAGTTGCAGGGCGAGAAGATCGACATCATCCCGTGGACGGCGGACCCCGCCAACTTCGTGGTCAATGCGCTGGCGCCCGCCGAAGTCGCCAAGGTCGTGCTCGACGAGGACCGCCAACGCATGGAGGTGGTCGTCCCCGACCAGCAGCTCTCGCTTGCCATCGGCCGGCGCGGACAGAATGTCCGGCTCGCTTCGCAGCTCACCGGTTGGGACATCGACATCGTCACCGAGCAGGAGGAATCGGAGCACCGGCAGGCCGAATTCGAAAAACGCACCAAGCTGTTCATCGAGGCGCTCAACGTCGACGAGGTGGTCGGCCAGTTGCTCGCCTCGGAAGGATTCAACTCGGTCGAGGAGCTTGCCGCGGTGGACGAAAAGGAGCTCGCCGGGATCGAGGGTTTCGACGAAGACACCGCGCGCGAATTGCAGACGCGCGCCCGCGACTATCTCGATCGAGAGGAAGCCGAGCTCGACGACAAGCGCAAACAGCTCGGCGTCGAGGACGCGCTCAAAGAGATTCCCGGCGTCACCACCGCCATGCTGGTGAAGTTGGGCGAGAACGGCATCAAAACGGTCGAGGACCTGGCGGGTTGCGCCACCGACGACCTTTTCGGCTGGAGCGAACGCAAGGACGGCGAGACCGTACGCTATCCCGGCGCTCTCGACGGATTCGATCTCTCGCGCGACGACACCGAAGCGCTGATCATGCAGGCGCGCGTCAAGGCCGGCTGGATCAAGGAGGAAGATCTGGCGCCGCCACCCGCCGAGGAAGAGACGGTCGAGGCGACCGCAGCATCAGCCTGAGAACATCGAATGCTTGGTCGATCGCATAGTGACGCACTCGATGCCGGGCCGCACAAGCGCGCGCCCGGAACGCACCGATTTTGCGCCGCCAGCGGAGCAGTGAGGCCGGTCGACGAGATGATCCGCTTCGTCGTCGGCCCGGACGGCACCGCGGTGCCCGACCTCAAGCGCCGGCTGCCGGGACGCGGCATCTGGATCACGGCGACGCGGCAGGCGTTGCGCAGCGCGATCGCGCGCAAGGCGTTTGCACGCGCCTTCAAGCGTGACCTGCGCCTTGGTCCGGATCTCGTCGAGACGACCGAGCGCCTGATCGAGCGGGCCGCGCTCGACGCTCTCGCCATGTGCCACAAGGCGGGAAAGGTCGCGATCGGCTTTGCCAATGCCGACGCGGCGCTCGCTCGCGCCCGCGTGGCAGGACTGCTCCATGCCGCCGAGGCCGCCCCCGATGGCACGAGAAAGCTCGCGGCCGCGCTCCACCGCCGCGCGGACGCAGCGGAAATTGCGGTGATCGATGGATTTACCTCAGCGCAATTGGATTTGGCATTGGGACGGTCAAATGTGATACATGCAGCCCTGCTCGCCGGTCCCGAAAGCGAGACGTTTCTGGCGCGCGCCGCGCGCCTTGACTATTTTCGGACCGGCCCGCAGCCGGGTTCGCCTGGTGTTGGCAGACGTCACGTCCGCAACTCGGCCGAGGCGGCGGGCGACGCAGGAACATGATGAAACTCGGCGAGAGACCCGAGAGTTGGGATTGGAATGGCTGAAACGACGGAAAAGACTGGCGAAAAGAAGCTCAGCGTGAGCCCGAGCAAGACCCTGACCCTCAAAGGGCGCGGGGTCGAGCAGGGCGTGGTGCGCCAGAGTTTCAGCCACGGCCGCACCAAGGCGGTCGTCGTCGAAAAGGTGAAAAGCCGCGTGCCGACGCGAGCGAAGGCCGACGCGGCCACGGCTGCGGCCCCTGCCAAGCGTCCCGCCAGCGGCAAGCCCGCCGCACCGGCAGCGGCGGCGGCCACCACCCCGGCCACTCCCGCCCCTGCCACCAAGCCGTCGGGCGGCATGGTGCTGCGCAGCCTGACCGAGGAAGAACAGAAGGCGCGCGTGCACGCGCTCAACGACGCCCGGCTGCGCGAAGCCGAAGAGCGCAAGATTGCGGAAGAGGAAGCGTTTGTCCGCAGTATGCGCGAGGCCGCCGAGCGCACCGAACGCGAGGCCGCCGAAGCACGCAAGGCCGACGAAGAGAAGCGCCGCAAACACGACCTCGAGGCTAAGCTCAAGGCCGAGCAGGAGGCGAAGAAACGCTTCGGCGAGGACAGCATTGCGGCGGCAAGGCCCGGCGCGCGGCCTGCGCTCGAGCCCGACGACGACGAGGCCCCGCGTACGCGCCGCGGTCCCGGCGCGGCGCGACCGGCGGCGGCGCCGAAACCGGCGCGCGGCGGCGGACAGAAAAACCGCGGACGGCTCACGCTCGTGACCGCGCTCAGCGCCGACGAGGAGCGCGAGCGATCGGTCGCCGCCTTCCGCCGCCGCGTCCAGCGGCTGAAGGGACACACCGCCGACGAGCCCAAAGAAAAGCTCGTCCGCGAGGTCACCATTCCGGAAACCATCACCATCCAAGAGCTCGCCAACCGCATGGCCGAGCGCAGCGTCGATGTAATCAAGCTGTTGATGAAGCAAGGTCATATGGCGCAGATCAACGACGTGATCGACGCCGATACCGCCCAGCTCTTGGCCGAGGAACTCGGTCACACCGTCAAGCGCGTCGCTGAATCCGACGTCGAGGAGGGCCTTTTCGACGTCGCCGACGATCCGGCCTCGCTCATCCCGCGTCCGGCGGTGGTGACCGTCATGGGTCACGTCGACCACGGCAAGACCTCGCTGCTCGACGCCATTCGTTCGACCGAAGTGGCGGCAGGCGAAGCCGGCGGCATCACCCAACATATCGGCGCCTACCAGGTGAGTGCGCCCTCGGGCAACAAGATCACCTTCATCGACACGCCTGGCCATGCCGCCTTCACCGCCATGCGCGCGCGCGGCGCCAAGGTGACCGACATCGTCGTGCTCGTGGTCGCGGCCGACGATGGCGTCATGCCGCAGACGGTCGAGGCCATCAACCACGCCAAGGCGGCGAAAGTGCCGATGATCGTGGCGATCAACAAGATCGATCGGCCCGACGCCAAGCCGGAGCGCGTGCGCACCGAATTGCTGCAGCACGAGGTGCAGGTCGAATCGCTGGGCGGGCAGGTGCTCGACGTCGAGGTGTCCGCGACCAAGAAACTCAACATCGACCGGCTGCTCGAAACCATCGGCTTGCAGTCGGAAATCCTCGATCTCAAGGCCAACCCGAACCGTCCAGCCGAAGGCACCGTGATCGAGGCCAAGCTCGATCGCGGCCGCGGACCGGTTGCGACCGTACTGGTGCAACGCGGCACGCTGCGTGTCGGCGACCTCGTCGTGGCCGGCGCTGATTGGGGCCGCGTGCGCGCGCTGGTCTCCGATACCGGCGCGCCGGTCGAGACGGCGGGGCCCTCCACGCCGGTCGAAGTCCTTGGCTTCAACGGCACGCCCGAGGCCGGAGACCGCTTGGCGGTCGTCCAGACGGAGGCGCGCGCCCGCGAAGTCACCGCCTATCGCGCTCGGCAGCGGCGCGACAAGATGGCCGCACGCGCGACCGGCATGCGCGGCTCGCTCGAGCAGATGATGAGCCAGCTCAAGGCCGCGGGCCGCAAGGATTTGGCGCTGATCGTCAAGGCCGACGTGCAGGGTTCGCTGGAAGCGGTCATCGGCGCGATCGAGAAGCTCGCCACCGACGAAGTCGGCGCGCGCGTGATCCATTCCGGTGTCGGCGGCATCACCGAATCCGACGTGACGCTGGCGGAGGCGTCGGGCGTGCCGATCCTCGGCTTCAACGTGCGCGCCCACAAGGAGGCGCGCGAG
>JBKOXY010000391.1:0-8313 GCA_046725125.1 Pseudomonadota bacterium
TAGAGGTCGAAGAAGTAGCCGTGATTGATCCATTCGAAGTCGAACAGCAGCAAGATCGCCTCGCGCACGCGAATGTCGGAGAAAACCGCCCGGCGCGTGTTGAACACGAAATAGCTGCTCGCCTTCGGCACTCCGGTCGGCAGCGCCTCCTTGAGTACGCGGCCGTCGCGCACGGCGGCAAAATCGTAGGCCGTTTGCCAGCGTCCCGGATCGTGCTCGTTGCGCAGGTCGTAGAGACCGCGCTTGAACGCTTCGAGGTGCGAATTGGCCTCGCGGTAGTAATCGAAGCGGACCTCGTCGAAGTTCCACAGGCCGCGATTGATCGCAAGGCCGCGGCCCCAATAATCGGGATTGCGCTTAAGCGTGACGCTCTTGCCGGGGTCGACTTCGCCGACGACATAGGGGCCGGTCCCGAGCGGCGCCTGGAACGAAGTCTCCTCGAACGTCTCGGGCTTGACGGCGTGCTTCGCAAGCACCGGCATCAGTCCGAGGATGAGCGCAAGCTCGCGGTCGTCGCTGCCGGAGAGATCGAAGCGCACCGCCTGCTCGCCGATCGCCTCGGCCTTGGCGACCTTGGCGTAATAGGTGCGATGATTTGGCCGGCCTTTATCGCGCAGAAGTTGCCAGGAGAAGATGACGTCCTCGGCGGTGACTGGTTTGCCGTCGGAGAACTTCGCGGCGGGGTCGAGGTGGAAAGTGACGTAGCTGCGCTGGGCGTCGGTCTCGACCGAACGCGCGATCAACCCATAAAGCGTAAATGGCTCGTCATAGCCGCGAGCCATCAGGCTCTCGACCACGTAACCGCGGATCGACGGCGGCGCGATGCCCTTTACGATGAGGGGATTGAGGCTGTCGAAGGTGCCGAGCACGCCTTGTACCAGGCGACCGCCCTTGGGTGCGGCGGGGTTGGCATAGGGCAAGCGCGCGAAGCCCTCGGGCAGCGCCGGCGCGCCATGCATCGCAATGGCGTGCCTGGGCTCGGCGGCGTGCGCCCCTCGCAGCGCACCCGCGGCGCCGCAAACGGCGAGGCCGATGAGCAAGGTGCCACAAGCCGCGCCATAGCCTCGCGGCCCGCGCGGGCGGATGAGATCGACGAAAAGATGCAAGCTCACGGCGGCAATGCGACTCGGAGATTTCGGCAAGTATTTCCACCAAATAGGTCAAGCTGGGGCAGCCTGGCTTGGATTTGAAGCCAGTCGCGACCGTTATCGCGATCTTTCGTATCATAACGCGGCGACGTTATGGCTTTATCGGACGGTTGAAATGGGCTATCACGCCGCTAGCCGTCGTCACGCTCTCGCCGCATTTGGTGCCGACACAGCCTTAATATGGGGCAGCCGTTCCGGCGTGGGGCGCTGGGAGAACGGTCAGTAAGAGGATCTGTCGATGGATCATCGGTTGGTTTCTGCGCCGGCCCGGCCGGCCGCATGCGCGTTCGCCGTCGCGGCGGCAACGACCATGCTCACCGCATTGATCGGCTCCGCGGCCTTCGGTCAAGCTCCGCCGGCAACTCCGGCGCCTGCGGCCCCCAAAGCCGCTCCCAAGGCGGCGCCCAAGGCGGCGCCCGCACAGAAGCCGGCCGAGGCTCCCGTCCCGCATGCGCAGCAGCCGCAAGCACAGCCCGAGCAGCCGCAGCTCGTCTTTTCGCCTTGGACCAAGTTCTGCCTGAAAGGCCAAGAGGCGAATGCCAAGCAGGTCTGCTTCACCGGCAAGGATGGCCGCGTCGAATCGGGTATGCCGGTGGTCGCGGCCGTGCTGATCGAACCGGAAAACGAGCCGAAAAAGGTGCTCCGAGTCACCTTGCCTCTGGGTATGTCGATCCAGCCCGGTACTCGGGTGATCGTCGACAACGGCCAGCCCATGACCGGGCCTTACGTCATCTGCTTCAACAACGGTTGCATGGCCGACTACGAAGCGAGCGGCGAACTCATCGGCAAGCTGAAAAAAGGGCAGGGGCTCGTCATTCAAGGGATCAATGGCGCCGGCCAAGCCATCAGTCTCGTGGTTCCGCTCACGGATTTTGCCAAGGCCTATGACGGTCCGCCCACCGATCCCAAGAAGTTCGAGGAGCAGCAGAAGCAATTGCAGGAGGAGCTGCAGAAGCGAGCCGAGGAGGCACGCAAGAAGCTCGAGAGCCAGCAGCAGGCGGCACCCACGGCACCCCAGGCAGCGCCCACAAGGTAACGCCGTAGGATAGATTGGAAGATATCGAGGCGCGCCTTGGGCGCGCCTCTTTGCTGTGAGCAGTCAGCATGTCGTATCGTCTACGTCGGCGTCACCCGTCACGATAAACGGGGGCAGTCCAATGAAATATCGAGTCGCATTTGCAGCGCGGGTGTTTGCTTATGCGCTTGCCGCGATGGTGATCGTTGGAGCACCTCATTCTGCTGCCCAACAGGACGCACCGAAAGCACAGCCGAAGGCTAAGCCGAAGGCTGCCCCCAACCCCACCGCGCAACCAAAACAGGGCGGACAGCCTGAGCTGACCTACTCATTCTGGACCAAGGTCTGCCAGAAGGGTCCAGAGGCAAATGCCAAGGAGGTTTGCTTTATCGGTAGGGACGGTCGCGTCGAGTCGGGCATGCCGGTGGTCGTCGTGGTGTTGGTCGAGCCGGAAGGAGAAACGAAAAAGCTGCGCGTCACGTTACCGCTTGGCATGTCGCTCCAGGCCGGCACTCGTGTGATCGTCGACAATGGTCAACCGCTCACCGGCCCCTACGTGATCTGCCTCTCCAACGGCTGCGTGGCGGAGTACGAGGCCAGCGCTGAGCTAATTACCAAGATGAAGACCGGTCAAAGTATGCACGTGCAAGGCATCAATGGATCGGGTCAATCTATCAGCATTCCGATGCCGCTCGCCGATTTTGCCAAGGCCTATGATGGACCGCCCACCGATCCTAAGGAATTAGAGCAGCAGCAACCGAAATAGGCGGCCCGAGCGGTGCCCGGGACCGAATCCCAACGTACTCGCACGGCTGCGGAAAAACCCGCGCGGGCCCGGGCGGGACGACACCTTGCAGCCTCGACCGCGTCCAGGTGTCAGTTCAGCAGTGAATTGCGCGGCCGGTAGCTGCCCTTCTCGTCCTGCTCGAACACCTCGGCGACCTGGGGATGGCGCACCGGCTCGCCGGACGTATCGGGCAGCAGGTTCTGCTCGGAAACATAAGCGATGTATTCGCTGTCCGCGTTCTCCGCGAACAGATGATAAAACGGCTGGTCCTTGCCCGGGCGAATCTCCGCGGGGATCGATTGGTACCATTCCTCGGTGTTATTGAATTCCGGATCGATATCGAACACAACGCCGCGAAACGGAAACAGGCGGTGGCGAACCACCTGACCGATCTTGAACTTGGCGTTGCGCGTCTTGCCCATGCTCAAGTCGACATAATCCAGGTTTGCGAGCCGCGCCAGAGGCTCAAAAGCCGTAGCGTGCCGCCTCGCCCGGGTCCTTGGCCGCGACCAAGCGGGCGAGATCGACCACCACCTTGGCCTGCTTCCAAGTCGCATCGTCCTGCATTTTGCCGTCGATCATTACCGCGCCGGTGCCGTCGGGCATGGCGTCGATGATCTTCTTGGCAAAAGCGACCTCGGCGGGATCGGGCGAGAATACGCGCTTGGCGATCGGCACCTGGCTTGGGTGCAGCGTCCACGCTCCGACGCAGCCCATCAGGAAGGCGTTGCGGAACTGCGTCTCGCAGGCTTGCGCGTCGGAGAAGTCGCCGAATGGGCCGTAGAACGGCTTGATGCCCGCCGCGGCGCAGGCGTCGACCATCTTGGCCAACGTGTAGTGCCAGAGGTCCTGCTGAAACGCCGCGCGCGGTCCGCCGTCGGCGGTGGCGTCGGCGAGAACCTTGTATTGCGGATGTCCGCCGCCGACGCGCGTCGTCTTCATCGCACGTGAGGCGGCAAGATCGGCGGGACCGAGGCTGATGCCGTGCATGCGCGGCGACGCTACCGCGATATCGGCGACGTTGTCGACGCCTTCGGCGGTCTCCAGGATGGCATGGATGAGGATCGGCTTCTTGACCGAGTATTTTGCTTCCAGCTGAGCGAGGAGCTGGTCGAGATAATGGATATCCCACGGTCCTTCGACCTTGGGCAGCATGACCACGTCGAGCTTCTCTCCCACTGCGCCGACGATCTCGACGACGTCATCGAGCATCCAAGGCGAGTTGAGCGCGTTGATGCGTGTCCACAGGCCAGTTGTGCCGAAGTCGTTGGCTTTTGCCATAGCGATGAAGCCCGCGCGCGCCGCCTGCTTGGCATCAGCCGGAATCGCGTCCTCGAGGTTGCCGAGCACCACATCGACCTCGGTGATCAGCTCCGGCACTTTGGCACGCAACTTCTCGATGTGCGGCGGCACGAAATGGATCATGCGTTCGAGCTTCACCGGGAGCTCGCGCAGCGGTGCCGGCGCGCCGATCGCCAGCGGCTTGAAGAAGTTGCGCGGGAGCTTCATCCGCCCGAATTCCTCGTCCCAAACAGGAGCCTTCGTGGCTACCGTATGAGAACGCCCAGGCCTCGCCAAGCCGCTTTTACAGGCAACGGCAAGGACGTTGACGAGCACAAGGGCAGCATCGGCCTCGACTTCGTCAATCGGGCATCGCTGCTCCCCGGCGTGGCTCTCCCTCGGGGCTAACCGTGGAAAGTGCAGGACGATCCCGGATGCAGCCGTCTCGTGACTTTCGATCAGCGCTATTGCAGTGGAATATTGGCTTGCCTGATCACTTTGCCCCAGAGCTGCGCCTCCTCGACGAAGAATTGGGCTGCCTCCCCGCGGCTTTTGGTGACCGGCTCCATCTGAATTCCGCGCGTCTTTTCGCCCACGTCCGGTCGGGCGAGGATCTCGACCACATCGCGATTGATCTTGTCGGCCAAGGCCGCGGGCGTCTGCGGCGGCGCCACCATCGCGTACCAGGTGACGGCCCGGTAGCCCGGCAAACCCGACTCGGCAACGGTGGGAACCTCCGGCAATTCCCGCACGCGCTCCGCCGTGCCGACCGCCACGATCTTGACCTTGCCATCGCGATGCAGCGCAAGCGAAGTCGTCGGCGTGTCGAACATCATGTCCACGTGTCCGGCGATGAGGTCGTTGAGGGCGTGGCTCAACCCGCGATAGGGGATCTGCGTCGTCGTGATGCCGGCGAGCATTTCGAGCTGGACCGTCGCCAGGTGCCCGACCGAGCCAGCGCCCGGCGTCGCCGACGTGATCTTGCCCGGATTGGCCTTGGCACGCGCGATCAGGTCCGCAACCTTCGAAGCCTCGAAGTTCTTGCGCAGCACGAGCACGTACGGACCCGTTGCCAGCAGGGCGATCGGAACCCAACGCGCCGGGTCATAGCCCATCTCCTTGTAGAGAAAGGCGTTGGTCGCGATCGGGCCGGGCGAGGCCAGGAGCAGCGTGTAGCCATCAGGGGTCGCGCGCGCGACCTCGGCGGAACCGATATTGCCCGCCGCGCCGCCGATATTCTCCACGATCGCCGGTTGACCCCATTTGCGGCTGAGTTGGTCGGCGAGCAGGCGCGCTAGCGTGTCGGTGCCGCCACCCGCAGGGTAGGGGACGACGATCCGTACCAGCCGCGTGGGATAGGCGTCCTGCGCGCGGCTCGCCTCGGTTGGAAGGAGGACGGTAAGCGCGGCGAGCGCCACCAGACCGACCTTGATCCGTCGCATCGGCGATTTCCCCCGCGCATGCACGACCCGCTCCGCTTCAAGGAGCGGCGCGATGCTAGTTGAGGGAAAGGCTAGACGCCAGCGCGAGCCGACAGGCGGCTTCCCCTGTGCTAGAGACGTGAAGACATCTGGGGGTGACCGTTGCTGACCAAGGACAGTCAGGATTGGGTTGCGCGGGCTCGCGCCCTTGCGCCGATGATCGAGGCCGCTGCCGGTCGCACCGAGAAGGAACGGAAGATTCCTGCCGATGTTTTGTCAGCGATGCACGCTTGCGGCCTGTTCCACATGCTGCTGCCGGTTTCGCTCGGCGGCGCCGCCGTCGATCTCGTCACCTTCAATCAAGTCGTCGAGGCGGTCGCGGCGGCCGATGCGAGTCCGGCCTGGTGTCTTGCACAGGCAGTTGCGAGCTCGCACGCGGCCGGATTTCTCGACCCGAAAATTGCACGCGAGGTCTTTGGGGCACCCGACGCGCTGGTCGCGTGGGGGCCGCCCGCGGGTGTTGCCAAGGCCATTATCGTCGACGGCGGCTACCGCGTCACCGGCAAATGGCGATTTGCGAGCGGCAGCGCCAATGCCACCTGGATGGGCGGGCATTCGACGGTTTTTGAAACCGCCGATAAGCCGCGCCGAGAGGCAAGCGGCAATCCGGTCAACCGCACCATGCTGTTCCGCCGCGAGCAGGCGAACATCACGGACACCTGGCACGTCATGGGCCTGCGCGGCACGGCCAGCAACGACTACGAGGTCGTCGATTTGTTCGTGCGGGAGGAATACACCACCTGGCGCGACTCTGTCCCCGACCGCCGCGAGAGCGGGCCGCTCTACAACATTCCGCTGCTCACCCTCTATGGCGTGGGCTTTTCCGGCGTGGCACTCGGCATCGCTGGTTCGTGCCTTGCTGCCTTCATGCAGCTCGCGCAGACCAAGACCTCCGGCGGGGGCCTGGGCTCGACCGCCGTGCTGCGCGACAACGCGGTGATCCAATCGCGCGTCGCGCGGGCGTGCGGACAGCTGGGATCAGCGCGAGCATTTCTCCTGCAGATGCTGCGCGAGATTTGGGCAACGTCCGCGGCGGCCGGCGCTCTTTCGCTCGAGCAGCGTGCGCGCCTGCGCGTGGCCATCACCGGCGCGATGGAAGCGGCCCGCAAGGTGGTCGATTTCGCCTACCGCGCCGCCGGCACTACCGCGATTTTCGAAGGCAGTGCTTTCGAGCGCCGGTTCCGCGATCTGCACACTTTGCTGGCGCAGGGGCAGGCGCATCTGTCGAATTTCGAGTCGGCAGGGCAAGCGCTGTTCGGGATCGAGCCCGCGCAGAGATTGTAGCCCTACAGTGCCTCTCCGCGCATGAGCCGCGGCTGGGAGGCCCACGGCGAGACACCCTCGCGCATGATCGCCCGACGCAGCGGACCGATACGGTCCATCAGAAACAAGCCGGCCGCGCGCGCGCTCTGCAGTGGCAGGAAATCCGAGAGCAGGCTGCGGTTGAGGAGATCAACCGCCAGCATGCGGCTCGTCGCGTCGGCGCGGCGCATGCGATCGTAGCGGTCGGTCAACTCCCCGACATCGTGCCCGTCCCGATGGGCGGCGACGACGAGTTCGCCGATGGTCGCAGCGTCGCGCAGACCGAGATTGAGACCCTGCGCGCCGATCGGCGCAATGACGTGCGCGGCTTCCCCGATGAGCGCCACCCGCCCGGCGCCGAAACGGGCGGCGGTCTCGACCGTTAGCGGGAAAACGCCGCGCGGCGCCTCGACTTCGATCTTGCCCAGGATCGAATGCGAGCGGCGCTCGACCTCGGCCGCCATCTGCGCGTCGGAGAGCATCGAGAGCTTGGCGACCTCGGCCGGATCGACCACGAAGACCAGGCTCGAACGTCGTCGCGGCAGCGGCACCAGCGTGAACGGACCAGCCTCGGTGTGGAATTCGGTCGACGTGTCGTGGTGGGGGCGGCTATGACCGAGGTTGAATGCAAGTGCAGTCTGCGCGTAGCTGCGGCCACGCATGTCGATGCCGGCGGCGGTCCGACACAACGAGCGCCGTCCCTCGGCGCCGACTGCCAAACGCGCCGACAGCGCGGCGCCACCGCTGCAGCGGACCGTCACTTGCTCATCGGCGATCTCGACCGCGACGGCTTCGTCTTCGATGCGCGTAAGCGCAGCAAGTTCGCGGGCACGCGCTTCGAGCGCGGCGACGAGAAACCGATTCTCGATGTTGTAACCAAAAGCGTCGAGCTGAATCTCGCTCGCGACAAAGCAAACCTCGGGGGCCCGCATCAGCCGCGGCGTGTCGTCGATAATACGCATCACCCGCAGGGGCGCGGCATGCTCCCGGCAGCGCTGCCACACACCCAGCGCGTCGAGCGCCTTGACCGACCCTTCGAGCAAGGCGCTGGTGCGCGCATCTGACGCAGTCGGTAGTCTGGCGACCAGCGCAGTTTCGACGCCGGCCGACGCGAGCGCGATCGCCGCGGTCAGGCCGGCCGGGCCGGCGCCGACGATCGCCACTTCCGACGTCAAATGGTCCATGTCGCCGCCCACCCGCCAATCGTCGTCATCCCCGCAGCATCTCCCGCCAAAGTCAGGGCGGACGGTCCGTGCTCGCAGCCCGTTGGCGGGGCATGACAACGGATAGCAAGACCGT
>JBKOXY010000133.1:0-1670 GCA_046725125.1 Pseudomonadota bacterium
TATGGCGGTACGGGGAATCGCATTGCTGCTGGCCGGGCTTTTGCTCGCTGGATGCGTGCATACGCAGTTGGAACCGGCGTCCGACGTCGCCATGACTGCGCGCGACAAGAAGCTGCTCGCCAATGCGCCTTATGCGAAAGCGAACATCCCGGTCGCATACCAGCGCGCCATCGTGCGCTATCATCGCAAAGAAGCGCCCGGTACGATCGTCGTCGATAGCGACGCGCGCTATCTCTATTACGTGTTGCCGGACAACCAGGCGATCCGCTACGGCGTGATCGTGGGTGAGGAGGCGCAGTCGTGGTCCGGCGTCGCCAAGGTCGGCCGCAAGGAAGAATGGCCGGGGTGGACGCCGACCGAGGGCGAGAAGAAGCGGCTCGGCCCGCTCCCGAACTATGTCGAAGGCGGACCCGCCAATCCGATGGGCGCCCGCGGGATTTACCTTTACTCCAGCGGCAGGGACACGCTTTACCGCATCCATGGCACCAACCAGCCGGAATGGATCGGCCATGCGATCTCGTCGGGCTGCATCCGGATGACCAACGAGGACGTGATCGACCTCTACAATCACGTCAAAATGGGCGCGATCGTGGTGATGCTGGGACCGAGATCGGGTGAGTCGCGGGTAGCGACAGCCGACCCACGCAACACCTACTGAGGGCTCGAGGGGGCTGGGAGCGGCGTCGGGCGGCAGCCCGGCGCCGTTTCATTTTTGCAGTTCAGGCGTCCATGAGCCGTTCGCGCTTGACCCAATCCAGGGTTTGATCGAGCGCGCGGCCGAGGCGGTCGAACAGCTCGTCGATCTCCGCGGGCGCGATGATGAGCGGCGGACAGATCGATACGATATCGCCGACGAGGAAGCGCACGATCAACCCCTCCTGTTCGGCACAGCGCACGGCGCGCGCCGCGACCCCAGCCTTCGCCTCGAACGAACGCTTGGTCTTCTTGTCGGCGACAAGCTCGACGGCGCCGACGAGCCCCAGGCCGCGAGCCTCTCCGACCAGCGGGTGCTGGCCGAGCGCGGCAAGTCGGGCCTGGAACTGCGGCGTCTTGCGCGCGACCTGCTCGGCAATGCGCTCGCGCGCGTAGATGTCGAGCGCCTTGAGCGCCACCGCCGCCGCGACCGGATGCCCCGAATAGGTGAAGCCGTGGCCGAAGGTGCCGATCTTGCGGCTCTCGTCCACCATCGCCTGGTACATCGGCTCGGGCACGGTCAGTGCGGCCATCGGAACGTAGGCCGACGTCAACGCCTTCGCGACCGTGATCGAGTGCGGCTCGAATCCAAGCGCCGTGCAGCCGAACATGGTTCCAAGTCGGCCGAATCCACAGATCACCTCGTCCGAGATCATGTATACGTCGTATGCCCGGCAAACCTTCATCATCTCCCGAAAATAGCTCTCCGGCGGCACGATCACGCCGCCAGCGCCCATCACTGGCTCCGCGATGAAGGCGGCAACCGTCTCCGGCCCCTCCTTGCGAATGAGTTCTTCGAGTTCCTCCGCCAGTCGCCGCGCGAATTCCTCTTCGGTCTCCCCCGCCTGCGCGAAGCGGTAATGGTGCGGACAGCCCGTATGCAAAATCCCCGCGATCGGCAGGTCGAAATCCAGCTGATTGTTCGCCAGCCCCGTGAGTGAAGCCGCCGCGATGGTCACACCGTGATAGGCCTTGCG
>JBKOXY010000315.1:0-6857 GCA_046725125.1 Pseudomonadota bacterium
TGATGCGATGACCCGTCCGGCCGTCAGCGCTGAGGGCGTCAGCAAACGGTTCGGCGCGACGGTCGCGCTCGACGGCGTCGACTTCGACGTGGCGTTTGGCGAAATCCACGCCGTCGTCGGGGAGAACGGCGCGGGCAAATCGACGCTGATCCGCATTCTGGGAGGCGTCCATCGTCCCGACCGCGGCGTCATCCGCCTCGACGGGAAGGAATGTCATTTTGCCAGCCCTCACGACGCCATCGCCGCCGGCATCGTAACCATCCCGCAGGACCTGCGGCTCGTGCCGGCGCTGTCGATTGCTGAAAACATCGTGCTCGGCGATCTTCCGGTGCGGCGCTTCGGCCCGCTCGCCATGGTCGATCGCGCCCGCATGCGCGAGGAGGCGCGCGAGGTGCTGGCGCAACTCGACTTCGATCCGAACCCACAGGCGCGGGTCGCTTCGCTCGGCTTCGCCGAGCGTCAGCTTGTGGCGATCGCCAAGGCGCTGCGGCGGCGCAGCCGCGTCTTCATCCTCGACGAGCCGACGGCGGCGCTCGAAAAGCGCGAGATCGCGCGACTGTTTTCAGTGCTGGCGCGCATGAAGCGCCAGGGCACCGCCGTCATCTACATTTCGCACCGTCTCGATGAGGTGGTGGCCATCGCCGACCGCTGCACCGTGCTGCGCGATGGGCGGGTGGCGGCGGTTGCCGTCCGCGGCGCCTTCGCGGTGAACGACCTCGTCGGCGCCATGATCGGACGCCTGGCGCAAGAGGCCGCCACCGCTTCGCTCCCAGCCGGCGAACCGATGTTGGAAGCGCAACCCGACGGGGCCGCGACGCTCCGCGTGCGCGAGCGCGAGGTCGTCGGGTTGGCGGGCCTCCTCGGCAGCGGCGCCGATCGGATGATCCGCGCCCTGTTCGGTGCCGCGAGCGAACCGACGATGGTCGCGGCTCGCGGCGACATGCGCCGGCTCGCAAGCCCCGCCGATGCCATTGCCGTTGGCATCGGCATGGTGCCGGGGGAACGCGCGCTGGGTCTCATCATGAATCAGTCGGTGCGCGATAACATCTTGCTGCCCAATCTCGATTCCCTCGCGCGCATCGGCTGGCTTGATCGCGACGCCGGTGATCGCCTCGTCGCCGAGGTGATGGAACTGGTCGATATCCGTCCGCGGCGGCCCGAGCTCAAGGCAAGCGCGCTCTCCGGCGGCAATCAGCAGAAGGTGATCCTGGCGAAATGGCTGGCGCGGCGGGTCGCCGTGCTCCTCCTCGATGAGCCCACCCAAGGCATCGATGTCGCGGCCAAGGTACAGATCCACGCGCTCATCCGCGATGTCGTCGCTCGCGGCGGTGGCGCGCTGATGCATTCCAGCGATCTCGGCGAGCTTACGCGCTTGTGTGACCGCGTTCTCGCCGTGCGGCAAGGGCGGATCGCGGCCACGCTCGATCGCCCCGCAAGCCTCGACGAGCCGAAGCTGCGCAATGCGATCGGCGGTTGAGATGAAACGCACGGCGCGACGATGGAATATCGCGGGTCAGATGCCGCTCATTTCGCTCATCGTTCTGTGCGCGGCGACCGCGTTGCTGACCAATCGCTTTCTCTCCCCCTTCAATCTCACCAACATCCTGGTGCAATCCTCGATCATGGCGGTGATCGCCATGGGCATGACGTTCGTCATCGTCGGCGGCGGCTTCGATCTCTCGGTGGGCTCGACGGCGGCGCTGTCCGGCTGCATCGCGAGCATGGTCATGCTCGAGGCCGGGATCGCAGCCGGCGTCGCGGCCGGGATCATCGCCGGCGCGGCCGTCGGGCTCGCCAATGGCCTCGTCATCGCGTTCCTCAACGTCAATCCCTTCATCACCACGCTGGGCACCATGGTTCTGGTGCGCGGGGTCGTTTTCCTCATCACCGGCGGCGCGCCGGTGAGCGGCGAGACCGGCCTGCCCGGCGAATTCATCGCCTTCGGCTCGGAGCGCTTCCTCGGCATCCATTATCTGGTTTGGATCCCGGCCGTGCTGCTGGCGGTGTTGTCCTTCGTCATGCACGCCACCCCTTACGGCCGGCGCGTCTATGCCACCGGCGGCGGGCGGGAGGCGGCCTATCTCGCGGGCGTGCCGGTGCGCCGCGTGATAGCCTCGACCTACGTCTGGTGCGGCGCGCTCGCCGGCGTCGCCGGGGTGATGCTCGCCGCCCGCCTGCAGTCCGGCCAGCCGACGGCGGGCGAATTCTACGAATTGACCGCCATCGCCGCGGTGGTTCTGGGCGGCGCGTCGCTCCAGGGCGGCGAAGGCACGCTTTATAAGAGCGTCATCGGGGTCTTCATCATGATCGTGCTCGGCAACGCGCTCAACCTGCTCAATGTCGATTCCTATTGGCAGCGCGTGGCCGTGGGCGCCGTGATCATTGCCGCCGCGGCCGCCGAAAGGCTACGCTCGCACAGAAGCCAGTGATCGGAACGATTGCGCCGACGACTGATGACTGACCCTTGGTGAAGAGGAGTTTTCGCATGCTCAGGCTTCGCGTGACCGCCTTCGCCGCCGCGTTGATGCTTCCGGCCGCGCTCGCGCTGACGGCCCCCGCGGCCGGCCAGCAGAAGACCACCATCGGCGTCTCGCTCGCGCAGGACGACAACCCGTTCTACATCGCCATGCTGCGCGGCATTCGCGCGCGCGCCCAGGAGCTCGGCTGGGAGGTGGCCACGGTGTCCGCCAATGAGGACAAGCTCAAGCAGATCAACGGCGTGCAGGACCTCGTCGCGCGCGGCGTGCAGGGCATTCTGATTTCCCCGATCGACGCGGTCGGGGTGAACGCCGCTTACGACGCGGCGGCGGCGGCGAAGATCCCGATCGTCTCCGTCGCACGCGGCTCCGCATCGCCCAACCAGACCATCCACGTCGCCATGGACGAGAAGCAGATCGGCCGCGACATCGCCGAGTGGACGGCGCGCAAGCTCGGCGGCAAAGGCAAGGTTGCCTTGCTGATGGGACCGAGCGGCGCGCCGACGTTTAAGAATCTCGGCGACGGCTACAGCGAGGTGATGGCGAAATATCCCGGCATCGAGATCGTGTTCCGCGCCGACGGCCCGCTCACGCGCGAGCGCGGCGTCAAGCAGGCGGAAGATGTGCTGGTTGCCCATCCCGACCTTGCCGCGATCTACACCGCCAACGACGATGTGGCGCTCGGCGCCATGCAGGCGGTCAACGCCGCCAACCGCAAGGGCAAGACGCTGGTGACCGGCATGAACGGCGTGCCGCCGGCGCTGCGGGCGGTGAAGGAGGAAAATCTCGCCATGACGGTCGAGCTGAACCCGGCGGAATGGGGCCGCCTCGGCGTCGACGTGCTCGCCGGGTTTTTGAAGGGCGACAAGGTCGAGCCGCGCGTGTTCATCAAGCATGTCATCATCGACAGTGGAAACATCGACGCCAAGCTGCCGAAGATGTGAGGTATTGAAGGTGGTCATTGCCGGGCATAGCGCGTTGAAAGACGCGCGTAAACGCGCTTATGACCCGGCAATCCATCTTCGGAAAACGTTCTTGCAAAGAAGATGGATGCGCGGGTCAAGCCCGCGCATGACTGGTCATGGCTGACATTGCAACCGCTGCGACGGAAGCTTCGCCCTTCGTCGCCGAGCTCGAAGCGAAAAACCTGCATCCGCTGTGGGACCGCTACCAGCGCATTACCCCGATCAAGCCCCAGCCGCCGGACGCGCCGTTCATCTGGCGCTGGCGCGAGGTCGAGCCGCTGCTGCAGCGCTCCGTCGGCGAGGTGTCGATCAACGACATCGAACGCCGCGCGCTGATCATGGCGCATCCCGCCTTCGGGGCGGAAACCACGACCACGAGCACGCTGCTCGCGGCCTTCACCGTGCTCGACCCCGGCGAGCGCGCCCGCCCGCACCGTCATACCGGCGCGGCGATCCGCTTCGCCACGCGCACGGAAGGCGCGGTGACCATCGTCAACGGCCGGCGCTGCGAGATGAGAGCGGGCGACTTGATCCTGACCCCGCCGATGGTTTGGCACGGCCACATCAACGAAAGCGATCACCGCATCATTTGGTTCGACGCCGCCAATATGCCGCTGATCCGCGCGGTCGATGCCCATTTCTTCGAGCCGGGCGACCCGCGCAACAACGCGTTCTGGCAGGTCGACCAAGGCGAAGAGGCGTTGTGGACCGAAGCGGGCCTGCGCGCGGAGGGCGCCACCGCAACCACGGCGAACTCGCCCAAGTACCGCTATCCGGGCGAAGCGACGCGCCGGCTCATCGCCGCGGCGCCTGCCGGCGCCGACGGCATGCGCGTGATCCGCTACGTCAATCCTGCGACCGGCGGCGCGGTCATGCCGACGCTTGATTGCTACGCCGCGCGCTTGAGCCGCGGCACGCCGACGCGGGCGAAACGCACGACCTACAACGTGGTTTGCCTGGTGGTCGCGGGCGAGGGTCGCTCGCACATCGGCGAAGAGACGTTCGAATGGTCGCAGCATGACGTGTTCACGATCCCGCATTGGACCTTCGCGCGCCATGAGGCGCGCGGCGGCGATGCCGACCTGTTCATGGTGACGGACAAGGCGGCCTTCGAGCGGCTCGACCTGGTGCGCGAGGAAATGGAGTAGGCCGCGCCATACGTAGGGTGGGCAAAATCGCTTGCTGAGACCGACAACTCGCGCTGCTTCTGGGAGCGTTTTGCCCACGCGGATCGGCGCGTGGGCATTGCGCCTGCGCGAGGGGCGCGGATGACAAAATCGACCACGCGCAATGCCCACCCTACGGATCAACATGACGCGTTCTAGCGCGCGGAACTATCAGGGCATCGGCGCGCCGCTGCGGCGCGTCGAGGATAAGCGCTTTCTCACCGGCCACGGGCGGTTCGTGGCCGACATCGAGCTCTCCGGCGTGCTCGCCTGCGCGCTCGTTCGCTCCCCGCACGCGCACGCGACCATTCGCCGGATCGACGCATCGGCCGCGCGCGCCGCGCCCGGCGTCGTCGCGGTGTTGATCGGCGCCGATATGGCGGCGGACGGCTTGGCGCCGATGCGGCCGCTGTGGGTGGTCCGTTCGCGCGATGGCTCGCCTATGGCCGAGCCGGCGCGCTTCGCGCTCGCGCGCGAAACGGTGCGCCATGTCGGCGAGCCGGTCGCGGCCGTCGTCGCTGCAACCCTGGCACAGGCCGTCGACGCGGCGGAACGCCTCGCGGTGGACTACGTGCCGCTCCCCGCCGTCACCGACGCGCGCGCGGCGCAAGCTAAGGGCGCGCCCCAGCTGCATGCCTGCGCCGCTCGCAACGTTTGCTTTCGCTGGGCGCGCGGCGACGAAGCCGCCGTGCGCGCGGCGTTGCGTTCCGCCGCCCACGTGGTCGCGATCGATCTCGTCAACAACCGCCTGGTTGGGGCGGCGATCGAGCCGCGCGCGGTCATCGGCGCCGTCGATCCGCAAAGCGAGAAGCTCACGCTTTACAGCTCGACGCAGGCGCCGCATCACATTCGCCGGCAAGTGACCGAGCAGCTCGGCATTCCCGAGAGCGCGCTGCGCGTCATCTCGCCCGACGTGGGCGGCGGTTTCGGCTACAAGGGCAAGCTCTATCCGGAGGAGGGGATCATCGCCTGGGCCGCGCGCCGGCTGCACCGTCCCGTGCGCTGGGTCGCGAGCCGGGCCGAAAGCTTTGTTGGCGACAATCAGGCTCGCGATCACCTGACCCATGCGGAGCTCGCGCTCGACGCCGACGGTCATTTCCTCGCGCTGCATGTTCAGACGTTTGCCAATCTCGGCGCCTATGTGTCGACGTTCGGCGCCGCGATCCCGAGCGCGATCTACAGCGCGCTGTTCGCCGGCGGCTACCGCACGCCCGCGATCTTGGTGGAAGTGACGGGCGTATTCACCAACACCACGCCGACCGACGCCTTTCGCGGCGCCGGCAGGCCCGAGGCCTGCTACGTGTTGGAGCGTCTGGCCGACCGCGCGGCGGAAAAATTCGGCATCGATCGCGCGGAGATCCGCCGGCGCAATCTCATCCCGCCGAGCGCGATGCCCTACAAGACGCCGATCGGCCCGACCTATGACTGCGGCGATTTTCCGAAAATCTTCGCGCGCACGCTCGCGCTCGCCGACTATGACGGATTCGAAGAGCGCCGCGCGCAGGCGGCGCGACGCGGCCGCCTGCGGGGCATCGGCATGGCCTGCTACGTCGAGTCCTCCGGCGTTGCGCCGTCGCGCTTTGCCGGCGCGCTCGGCGCGCGCGTCGGCTTCTACGAAGCCGCATCCATTCGGGTCGAGCCCGATGGCGCGGTGCGGGCCATGCTCGGAACCCACAATCACGGGCAAGGACACGCCACGACGCTTGCGCAGATCCTGTCGTCGCGGTTCGGCATGCCGGTCGAAAAAATCGAGGTGGTCGAGGGCGATACCGACGCGGTGCCCCACGGCACCGGCACTTTCGGCTCGCGCTCGATCGCGGTCGGCGGCAGCGCGCTCGATCGTGCCGCCGATAAGATCATCGCCAAGGGCAAGCTGATCGCAGCCCATCTGCTCGAGGCGGCCGCAGGCGACGTCGATTTCGCCGACGGCGCCTTCGTCATCGCCGGCACCGACCGGCGCGTGTCGTTCGCGGCGGTCGCGCAGGCGGCTTACGTGCCGCACAACTTTCCGCTCGAGACCGTCGAGCCCGGCTTGCAGGAGACCGCGGTCTACGATCCGCCGAGCTTCGCCTTCAGCAACGGGGCGCATGTCTGTGAGCTCGAGATCGATCCGGACACCGGCCGCATCGAGATCGTCGGTTTCTGGGGCGTCGACGACATCGGCACCGTCATCAATCCGATGATCGTCGAGGGCCAGATCCACGGCGGCCTCGCCCAGGGCATCGGCCAGGCGCTGCTCGAGCGTTGCG
>JBKOXY010000070.1:0-2987 GCA_046725125.1 Pseudomonadota bacterium
GACGTCGTTCAGCAGATTCAGGGCGGGGCATTCAAAGCCTATGCAATCGGAAGCTCCAAGCGCAATTCGGCGCTGCCGGACGTGCCGACCTCGGAGGAGGCCGGGCTTCCGCAATTCCAGGCATCGGCCTGGAACGCCTTGTTTGCGCCCAAGGGGACGCCGAAGCCGGTCCTCGACAAGCTCAGCGACGCGCTCGACAAGGCGCTCGATGACGAGAATACGCAGAAGCGCCTGCTCAGCCTCGGCAGCGAAATTCCGGACAAGGCCCGGCGCGGTCAGCAGCCCCTGGCGGCGCTGGTGAAAGACGAGATCGCGCGCTGGACGCCGATCATCAAAGCGGCGGCCGTCAAGACGGAATAAGCAGGCTTGATAAGTAGGCTTGCGGCCCGCATCTTCCGCGAGGGGACCGCGATGAAGCTTCCCCGCCGCAAGTTCTTGCACCTGGCCGCGAGCGCAGCCGCGCTGGCGGCCGTCTCGCGCGTGGCGCGTGCGCAAGCCTATCCGACGCGGCCGGTGCGCATCGTCGTCGGTTTCGCCGCCGGCGGCTCCACCGACATCGGCGCGCGCGTGATCGGACAATGGCTGCAGGAGCGGCTCGGTCAGCCATTCGTCATCGAGAACCGGCCGGGTGCGGGCACCAATATCGCGACTGAGACGGTCGTGCGCGCGCCTCCGGACGGCTATACGCTCCTCATGGTCGGCCCCTCGAGCGCGGTCAACGCGACGCTCTACGACAAGCTGGGTTTCGTGTTTCTGCGCGACATCGCGCCGGTTGCGAGCTTGATCCGGCAACCGCAAATCATGCTGGCTAATCCGTCGGTCATGACCAAAACCGTTCCCGAGCTGATCGCCTACGCCAAGGCCAATCCGGGCAAGATCACGATGGCATCGGCCGGCGTTGGTTCGGCCGGTCATTTGGTCGGCGAATTATTCAAGATGATGGCCGGTGTCGATTTTGTTCACGTGCCCTATCGCGGTGCGGGGCCCGCATTGGCGGATCTGCTCGGCGGACAGGTCATGATCTCGTTCGCCGGGATCGCCGGATCGATCGAGTATATTAGGAGCGGGAAGCTGCGCGCGCTCGCGGTTACGACCGCCACGCGGTCAGAGGCGCTGCCGGACGTCCCGACCGTGAGCGAATTTGTGCCGGGCTTCGAGGCCGGCGACTGGCTCGGGGTCGGCGCGCCCAAACATACGCCCGCTGCGATTGTCGATCAGCTCAACGGCGAGATCGCTACGGCCCTCGCTGATCCCAAAATCAGGGCGCGCTTTTCCGATCTCGGTGGCACCGCGCTTGCGCTCACGCCAGCCGCGTTCGGCAAGCTCCTCGCCGACGAAACCGAGAAATGGGCCAAGGTGATCCGCGCCGCCCATATCAAGCCGGAATGATCTTGGCCCTCGGCGCCGATCTTCCACGCTATTTGCGGTGCGGTCCCCACGGCCCGGGCTCGCCGTCTGCCGACGGCGGGGAGCCGAGTTCGACCGGCGGCCGGCTCGGCAGGAACGGCTCGCCGCTGCCGGCCGCGGCTTGCGATCCGCCCCACGGCCCGGCGGGAGCGGGCTGATCCGCATCGTCGCTCTCGCCGCCTTCCGATTCGCTCGGCGCGGGCAGCGCGAGCGGGCCGGGGTCGTGGCCGCCGGCGAATTTCACCAGCGCCGCCACGCGCGCATCGACCGGCGGGTGGGTGTCGAAAATATTGGAAAATCCCTCGCGCGGATTGTCGATGCACATTTCCATGACTGCGGAGGTCGCGCCCGGAAGCTCGCCGCGGCCCTCGATCTTGCGCAGCGCCGAGATCATTGCGTCCGGATTCTTGGTGAGCTCGACCGAACCGGCGTCGGCGAGATATTCGCGCTTGCGCGAGAGCGCGAAGCGGATGACGATCGACAGCATCCAGGCGACCGCGATGAGAAGAATGGCGATGAGCATCGCCACCCCCGCGCCCTTGCGGTCGCCGCCGCCGCGCCCGCCGCGCCAGCTGAAACCTCCTTGGAACAGCAGGCGGAAGACGAGCTCGGCGAAAAACGCGATCACCCCGGCGATGATCACGGCGATCACCAGCATGCGCACGTCGCCGTTGCGGATGTGGGTCAATTCGTGGCCGAGCACCGACTCGATCTCGGCGTCGTCGAGCGCATTGATGAGTCCCGAGGTGACCGTGATCGAATATTGCTTGTCGTTCATGCCGGTGGCGAAGGCATTGAGGCTGTCATCCTCGATCACCTTGAGCTTCGGCGTGGTGATGCCGCGCGAGATGCAGAGGTTCTCGAGGAGGTTGTAGAGCCGCGGCTCTTCCTGCCGCGTCACCTCGCGCCCACCGGTCACCGCGTCGATCATGCTTTGATGGAATTTGTAGGCGACGAAGATCCACAGCGCCGTGCCGAGCGTCGCCCAGGGCGCGGCGTAGAGCGCATCGCTCAGCGCGCGGCGCAAGAGCACGTCGGGTGGGGCGTCGATGGTGAGCGCCTCGCCGGCGAGCGCGCCGGCGTAGACCAGGAGATAGACGAGAAAGAACAGGCCGATGAGCAGCGCGACCGATCGCCGCTTGTTCGACTGGATGTGGGTGTAGAGTCCGTAGGCGGCCATTAGCGAGCTTGCGTGTGACTCTCCTGCCAGTCATGCGCGGGCTTGACCCGCGCATCCATCTTCTTCGCAAGAAGATCTTTACGAAGATGGATGGATTGCCGGGTCAAGCCCGGCAATGACGATCTCAGTTTATCGCCCATCCGTCTCCCCGGTGGTGATGGGAGAGTTTGCGCCCGGGACACGAAACCGCAATACATCAAAACTTCACCTGCGGCGCTTGCTCGAGCACCTTGCGCTCCTCGACGCCGACGTCGAAGAAATCCTTCGGCGCAAATCCGAGCGCGCCCGCCACCAGCACGGCGGGGAACTGTTGGATGCCGGTGTTGTATTCCTGCACCGCGTTGTTGAAGAAGCGGCGCGCGGCGGCGATCTTGTTCTCGATGTCGGAGAGCTGGGCCTG
>JBKOXY010000236.1:0-3502 GCA_046725125.1 Pseudomonadota bacterium
CTTCCGGGTCTGGATTTCAGGCCAGGCTCCGATCGCATCCGTATCACCCGGTTCGGTAGAGTGCGTTTGCCTCTTCGAACAGCCTCATGGTCTTCGCGGCGTCGTAGCGACCCTCTTGTAGGGTCTCTGGGTCCCACTCGCTGCGCTCGGCGCCGAAGAAGTCGCCACCGTAGACGTGAATGGCGCCGGTCAGCCGGGCGATCGGATTGGTCACCGAATGGATGATGTTGTCACCCAGGGGATCCGCATCTTTCGCGGACAGGGCCCTCGCGCCCACGGCTTCCAGCTTGCCGCTATGGCCGCCTGGCACCCGGCGCCAGAAAATATTGTCCTCGCGACCCGTATAGATGCCGATCACCGCCCACATTTGATGATTGTGGGGCATGATCGTCATTCGCGGCGCCCAAATCACATTCAAGATCGTCAGATCGCCTGAGTGGTAGAGCTTCTGGACCTCAGACCGCTTTGGTTCTCCCAGTCCTTTGAGAATGGCAGCGGGGTCTGAGACCGCGCGAGCCACGATCTCGCGTACACTTTTGTGCGATTTGTCGGCCGCCAACGCGGCGCGGCAATCGGCGATGAACTGGTCCAGATCAAACATAGCCATATCCCTCGCGCTGATACCGTTGTCCGCTCTGCTCAAGGACAATAAGTGAAGGAGCGCACTCATTCTAGGTGTTGGCGCCGCCCGGCAGGCGCACTGTGAACACTGACCCTTCGCCCGGAGCTCCAACTTCGTGGACTGCTGGCGCGGTAGGTTCGAAGGCTTCTCGCCATTGAGAACGCGCCGGCAGACATGCCGGCCAGTTGCCATGCGTCCGTAAGACTGCCGCCTAGGGGCAATAGCAGCCGCCCCAGCAAGTTTTCTATTCGGAGTTAGGGCTTAGGCTGGGCGACCGCCCCCGTGAACCTTTTCCGGCTCGACGCGACTAATGCCTGGGAGATCACGGATAAAACGCCCGCCAACAGAGGCGAAAACATCACATTATGTATCGACACTTCTTTTTGCGCCGCACGGTTGTGCTCGGGGCCGTTGCGACGGCGAGCTTGTTGGTAATTGGCCCGGCACGGGCGCAGCTGCGGGGAGCCGTCGCAACGCCCGCAGCGCAGCCGGCGCCGTCATCCGCGACGCCTGCGGCCCCCCACTCGGCTGCGTGTACGGTGGCGACCGATCAAGTCCGCTTCGATTTTCCACTTCCTCGTACGGCGCGGCTTCTCATGAGCGGCCTGCCGATCAAGATTGTGGCGCTCGGATCATCGTCGACGTATGGCGTAGGCGCCAGCACGTCGGCTGCCTCCTATCCGAGCCGCCTTGCCGAAGAACTGGTCCGCCGTTTCCCCGGGCACAAGTTCACTGTCTTGAACCGCGGCGCGAGCGGCGAGGACGTCGGCAACATGCTTGCGCGTCTCGACACCGCGGTGATCAGGGAAAAGCCTGATCTCGTGCTCTGGCAAGTTGGCACCAATTCAGTGCTGGACGACAAAGCCGTGCAGCCGCACGCCTCGCTGTTGCGCGAGGGACTGGCGCGCCTTAAGGCGACCGGCGCCGACGTCGTGTTGATTGATCCGCAATACGCGCCCAAGGTCATCGCCAAGCGAAACGCAGACGACATGGTGTCGCTGATTGCCACCACCGCGAAGACGGCGCGTGTTTGTCATTTTCGCCGCTTCGATCTGATGCGGCATTGGCACGAGACTGAACATTTGCCGTTCAAAGCGTTTGTGTCGCCGGATGGGCTGCACATGAACGACTGGAGCTACGCCTGCCTCGCCAAAGCGCTCGGCCTGGCAATTGCCGAGGCGGCTGAGCGGCCCACCGCGACTGCGATCGGACCGAGCATCTCGCTTCGGCCGTAGCTTTTGGAAGAATGGCAAAACGTAGCGGCGCTTGAGCCGGCGGCGAACGATTACATTACCTGCCGCGTCAACTCCGTGGATTTGAAAAACCGACTTTGCGATGTCGAGACCGATTGTCGTGACCGCTTGCATGTTTGGCTCCTCTGAATGGTGGGGGCCTTAACAGCACCCACATCCATGGCACTTCCGTGCCGGTGGAGGAGCCGTCCACAGCATCAAAAGCGGACTCATGCACCGCAGCAAAGCGCTGCTGCTATCCGTTACCTCGCCTGTCGGAACGAAGGCCCGGGGCTGCCATCCTCGCTAGTGATGCTTGACCGGAATCAGGGACGCCCCGCTAGGACGACACATCGAGCGATCTGTGACGATCGTCATCACACCAATCTTGTCCGGACTGCACCACTGCTACACGCGGATATGATTTTCGGGAAGGACAGATGTGGCTGAAGGGCCGGCTTGTTCCTGACCACAAGACGATTGCTGACTTCCGCAAGGACAATGGCGAAGCCATTCGTAAGGTGTGCGCCCAGTTCATCATGCTTTGCCGCGCTCTGGATTTGTCTCTCCACGCGGCAAGGCCGCGGGCGACGAGATAATGCATAAGGATGCCGCCGGCAACGATCGCGGCCCCGAGCGCCACCTCGTGGCTAAAAGCTTCTGAGCGCGTCTCCACGATCACCTCGCCCATGACGCTCAGGACGGTGCCGGTCGCGAAAACCGGCAAACCGTAGCGGCCGATCAGGCACAGCGGTAGGAATGCCCGGGTCCGCCGTATCAGTCCGGTGAGCCCGGAATGGTAGACGATGTAGGCAAGCGCGAGGAAATGCACGAGCCGCGCGAATCCGAGATCGGTCTTGCCGCAGTCGAGCACGTCGTGCACGTCCTGCCACAGCCCCGACGCATAGCCGAAGGCATCGGTGCGCTCCACCGCGGCGATCGCGACGACAGCGAGGCAAGCCGCGAGGAGCCGCGCGTCGTAGGCGATACCGCCGCGCTTAAACCGGCGTCCTGCGAAAATGCCGATGGCGAAGATGAGCTGCCACGCGATGGGGTTGAAGAACCAGGTTCCCTCAACGGGCCAGGTCGACAAATTGAGAGAGAACGCGCGCGCCGCCAGATAGATCCCGGCCGCGGCTGCGAGCATCAGCCGATCGTCGCGGCGCGCCAGCACCAGCAGCAACGGCGTCATCAGCAACAGCGCGATATAGAGCGGCAAGATGTTGGCGTTGTCGAGCTGATGGAGGAGCGCCAGAATCGCGGCGGTCGTCTGCAGCGGGTTCGACACCACCGCGTCGGCATCTTCCAGGAGATCGTCTTCGTCCCACAGGGCAGCGGCGCCGGCGAAGATAGCTACGATCAGCAACGAGATCAGGATCTGCACCCAGTAGAGCGTGAACGCCCGGCGAAGCACGGCGCGTACCGCCACGACGGTCTCTCCGTCGAAGAAACGCGTGCCGTAGGCGAGCGCGACGGATACGCCGGATAGGAATACGAACAGCTCGGTCGCATCCGAGAAGCCGAAGTTCTTCTGCGTCACGTGCTGAAATATGTTTTCCGGCACGTGGTCAATGAATATCGTCAACAGCGCAAAGCCGCGCCAGAAGTCGATGCCGTCGATGCGTTTTGCCGGAGCCGCCATGTTCCC
>JBKOXY010000527.1:0-14877 GCA_046725125.1 Pseudomonadota bacterium
GCTCGCCAGCTTCATGCATTACGATCTCGGATACTTCGACCTGGAGCAGAAAACCCTGCAACCTCTCGACAACCCGTTCGGCACGAGGTCGTCACCCATGTCTTAGGTACGACCTGTCACCTATGTGTCCGGGCTGGACACCTAAGTGCTGGCGCGCTCGGAGGGATTCGAACCCCCGACCCCCAGATTCGAAGTCTGGTGCTCTATCCAGCTGAGCTACGAGCGCCAGGGACTTTCTAACGAAGAGCGCGCTTGAATTCCACTTGAGCTTCGCACGACCAGAAGCGCGCGAGGCGAAACTCATCCGCCTTCCCTCGCCGAGCGCGTCGATCCTCGCGTCTGAAAACATCCCGCGACCGCATCCGGCTGGCGCCGGGCGCGGGCCATGCTATGAGCACATCGACCGCAGCAGAGGAACGACAATGGCCGTCCCCGATCTCCCCGCATTCACTAGGCTCCTCGGCGTCAATGTCCTCCATCGCTCGCCCGAACGCACCGAAGCCGAGCTGCCCGTGCGCGCGGAGTTGTGCAACCGCCGCGGCGTGCTCCATGGCGGCGCGGTGATGGCCTTAGGCGATATGCTCGGCGGGATGACGGCGAGGATCAGCCTTCCCGACGGTGGCCGCACCGCGACCATCGAGAGCAAGACCAATTTCTTTGCCGCCGTGCCGAAGGGCGACACCGCGCGCGCCGTCTGCATGCCGCTGCACCGCGGCCGCACCACCATCGTGCTAGAGACGCGCATCACCCGCGGCGACGGCAAGCTCGCAGCCATCGTCACGCAGACCCAGCTGATCTTCGACGCGAACGACAACAACGCGTGACCGGCGCCCCCCGGTTGGATTGTCCCCGCAACCATCGCGTAAAGGCCCGCTGGCAGCACCCTGCGGGCCATAAGAGTTCCATGGGCGGGAACTCGGCGCCTGCCCACGGGGTTGTCTGTTCACGGACATCAGCGATGGGAGATCGCCATGACGGACCCCAGAGATTTCGATCGAAGAATGGACATGGAGCGCCAGATGGAGATGGAGCGCAGGATGGGCGCCCCCACCCTGTGGGGATGGATCGCAGGCGGCGTGTTCATCATTGTCATTCTGGCGCTCGTGTTCGCCGGCGGCGAGAGCACCCGGACCGCGCGCGAAGACGCCAGCCCACCCGCTACGACCGGCATGGCGCCGCGAACCGCGCCGCCGGCCGTCACCGTTCCTCCGGGGCAGCCGCCGTCCACAACCGGCCAGAGCCAATAACCGCAACCGCGCGGACATGACAACGGAGTTTTTTTATTACACGGCACCCCGGCTCCTGAGGCCGGGGTGCTTTTCCATCTTCAGCGCAACTTTCAGACCGTTCGCCGTTCACGGCAGGCTGAACATGATCAACTGATCCGTTATCCCGCCGCCGCCCGGCGTCAACGAGCCGCCGACGAAATAAGCATTCGATCCGATGACGGCGGCCCCGAAGCCATGCCGCCCGGCCGGCATGGGCGCGAGCGCAACCCAGCGCTCGCTCGCTGCATCGTAGCTCTCATTCTCCGGGAAGGTGTGATTGGGCGGAAGTTCGCCGCCCAGCACCAAGATCATTCCCTTGTAGAGCGCGGCGGCCACGCCACTGCGCGGCGTCGGCAGCGGCGCCGCCGACGTCCACGAATTCGTCGCCGGATCATATACGTCATGCTGGCCGGTGCGCTCGAGCGGACCCGCCAGCCGTCCGCCGATGGCATGGATTTTTCCCGCGACCGCGACCACCGCCATGTGGTCGCGCGCCTTCGGCAATGGCGCCGCCTCGCTCCAAGTGCCGGTCGCGGGATCGTAGACCTCATGGGTTGCGACCGTCACGGCGTCGAGCCCGCGTCCACCGATGACGTGGATCTTTCCCGCGAGCACGGCGACGCCGACCGCGGCGCGCGGAGCTTTCATGGGCGCGAGCGTCCGCCAGCGATCGCTTGCGGGATCATATTCGAACACGACGTCGCCGGCGCCTTGATGCACCGAGGAGGTGAAGCCGCCGAAGGTATAGATTTTGCCGTTGTGCACGGCGGCGCCGAGATGATCGCGCGGCTGCGGCAGCGGCGCGCGCTGCCGCCAGCGATCCGTCGCCGGGTCGTATTCCTCGTTGCGCGGCACCGCTTTGCCCGCAACCCCGCCGCCGAGCGCGAAGAGCTTGTCGTCGACTGCCGCCGCCGCGACCTCGCCGCGTACCGCCGGCATCGGCGCTTTCTGCGTCCATGTCCCGGACGGCGTTTGCGGCCGCGCGGCGGTGCCGAGCGCGGCGACCGTCAGCGCGACAGCGAAAGCGAGCGGCAGCGAGACGACGCGACAACCCATGCGAGCCTCCAATCCTTCCGAGCGCCGCGCGCTCGAGTGCTAATCGACGGCCGAGGGCTCGCGCGCAATGTCGAGCGCTGCGCGCGTAACCGCGACCTCTCCGGCAGCGGTCAGCCGCACCACGTTGACGGTGCCGGCGTATTCCGGCGAGCCGGAATAATAGGCGGCAACGGCTCCGACTTTCGCCGCCCGATTCCAGTGCCCGAGCGCGATGTAGTCGGCGCCGGTGGCCTTGAGCTCGTCGTCGCCGATGAGCCAGGACGGACGCAGCCGGATGGTTCGATCCGGCACCGGTACATAATGTCCGTGCGCCACCGCGATCTGCCAACGGGTCGAGCGAGGCCGCAGTCGCTCGAACGGGATCATGTCGCCGTAGTCGCGGTGCGGGCGGCCCCAAATCTCCAGACCCAGATCCGCGAACACGACGGCCTCGTCATGGGTGACGCCGAGCACGTGAAGATTCTCGACCGCGGCCAGCGCGCCGTTGTGATAGACCGCGTCCGGCACCGCGGGATCGTGGTTGCCGGGCAACAGCACGACGGGCAGCGCCGCAGCCGAAATGACCGCGGCCGTTCGATCGAGCACATCGATCGGCACGCGATGGCAATCGAAGGTGTCGCCGGCCAGCACCACCGCGTCGGCGCCAGCCGCGCGGGCCGCGCTCAGGACGCCGGAGAGCCCGGCGGTGCCGTCACCCCCATGCAAGCGTGCAGTGTAGTCATGATCTATATGCAGGTCGGAGCTGTGAACGACCACGATATCCCGGGACGGCGCGGCGTGCGGCATGGCCGCCGAACATAGACATCCCAGCCTGCTTGGCAATCGAGGCGCGGTGGCGAGCCGCAAGCCCTTTGGGGCGGTCAATCCTGCGGGCTCGCGGACCGGGGCAGGCTGCCAGCCGTATGTCGCCAATCCGACATTGGAGGACCCTTTCCCTCACTCACGTTCGGGAGGTCACGAGTTTGCCCAGGTTCGCTGGTTGCGTTGCCGCCAAACCGCGTATCGGGGGAGCGTAAACATGAGTCCCAACAACATCTACCGCAACAACGCGCAAGACTGCTTGCGGATGGCGCAAGCGACACTGGACGAGCGCGACAAGCCCTTCTGGCTCACGTTAGCGCAATCTTGGTTGCGTCTCGCCGAGCATGCGGCGCGCGGCGGCGACGAATTGGAAACGCACGAGTCCCCCGTCGGCTCAGACACGCATTGATCATCTCGCGGTCGGTCCCCGATCGTCCGCGGACGGCAGATCGCATTCGCGTTCACGCGGCATCGCGCAAGGGCGTTTGCGCCGCAGGCCATTGCGGCGAACGACCATATGCGCGTCAGTCGACCTTGGCCCCCGATGCCCTCACCACATCGGCCCATTTTGGAATCTCGGACTTCACATAAGCGCGAAGCTCCTCGGGCGTGCCGCCCACCACGTCGATGCCGAGGTCGGTCAGGGCTTTATGCACGGGCGGATCGTTGACGGTCGCAGCGGTCGCGCGATGGAGCGTGGCGATGACGTCCTTCGGCGTCCCCGCCGGCGCCACGAGCGCATGCCAAGTCGTCGCCTCGAAGCCGGGAAAGCCCGACTCGGCGATGGTCGGGACCTCGGGCAATACCGCCGTCCGCTTGAGCGTTGTGATCGCGAGCGCGCGGATCGTGCCGCTCTGGATGTGGGGCAGCAACGGCGACGGCGGATTGAACGCCATCGGGACGTGCCCACCGATGACGGCTTGGAGCGCCGGCCCGGTGCCGCGGAACGGCACATGCGTGATGTCGATCTTGGCTTCGAGCTTGAGCAACTCGCCTGCGAGATGCGCCGGCGTGCCGTTGCCGCCCGAGCCGAAGCTGAGCTTGCCGGGATTGGCTTTCGCGTAGGCGATCAACTCGCCGAGCGACGTCGGCGGCACCGACGGATTGAGGTAGAGCACGTTGGTCTGGGTTCCGATCAGACCGATCGGCTCGAAATCCTTTTCCGGATCGTAGCCGATGTTCTTGTAGAGGCTCACGTTGATCGCGAGCAGGCTGCCGGTCGCGAGCAGCACCGTGTAGCCATCGGGAGCCGCGCGCGCGACCGCCGCGCCGGCGATGCTGCCTCCGGCGCCGGCGCGGTTCTCGATCACCAATGGCTGTTTGAGGATCTCCTCCATCTTCTTGGTGAGGATGCGCGCCATCACGTCGCTCGGCCCGCCGGGCGCGAAGCCGATCATCAGCGTGATCGGTTTGCTCGGATAGTCGGCTGCGCGCGCGAGCGGTGACGCGCAGACGAGCGCCGCGCTCGCCAGAAAAACCATCGCTGCCTTCATCGTCTCCTCCTCGCCGGCCTTGTCTTTCGTGATGATCGCAAGGGCCGACCGTCAATGTCCGGCGTGAACTCGCACTCCTTCACGATCGGTCGCGCGATATCCAACTTAATCAGCTACCGCCGACCTCGAATGAAAGTTCGCTCAAGCCGGCTCTGACCTCGCTGCCGCGCCATTGCGCCGAATTCTACTGCGTCGGCGCGCCGATCGCGACCGGCCGCACCGGCGATCCGGCCGCGCCCTGGGTCCGCAGCGGCAGGATGATGGTGCAGGAGAGCCAGACCTTGTCGCGCGCCATGGCGCCGAGGTTGGCGTTCTGGATGTTGTGGATGCCCGCCTGCGTCAGATTGTGGTGATGGATCGCGAACGGCAGGCCGGGCGGCGTGCCCGCCGCTGGCGGCGCCTTGCCCGCCAAAAAGCCGTCGGCCGCGGGATCGGTGAACGGGTTGTCGAGCGCCACCAACACCACGGCCTTGCCCTCGATATATTTGGCGGCGTCGTAGGAGAGGCCGGGACCCTTGGTGTAGTAGAATTTCTCAGTGTCGGGATCCTGCCAGTTATCGCCCCAGCCGGTGTAGACGTAGAGCACGTCGCCGGCCACGAGGCCGCGGCGCGCCAGCCCCTGCGCCTCGAGCATTGCCTCGATGTCCCGCGCGGTCACGAGCGCGCCGGGCGCCATGGCGTTGCCGCGCCCGAGATGCGCCTTGGCGTCGAGCAGCACGCCGCTCGTGACGATCGGCGGCACCTTGTCGATGCCGAGTTTTTTGAGCGGCGAATCCGGGGTCGGTTTCACCTCCGCTTGCCGATACCCGCCATAATAGGTTGCGCCGCCCGACGGAAACTCGCTCTTGCCGTCCCACGCCTCGGGCAGCACCGCGAAATGTCCCAAGGCGTCCATCTGCGTTCCCTGCTGATTGGGATCGCCGCTTACGATCTCGTCGGTGTTGAAGGCGTGCCGGGTGCCGGGAATGCCGACCGTCGGCTTGGCGTTCTCACGCAACGGGACCGCGAACGGGGATTGCGGCATGGTGTTCGAGCGCAGGAACGACAGCTCGTAGGATTTCGCCTTCGGGTCGGCGAGATGGGTGGCGCAGCGCTGCCAGGTGGCGGGGCCGAGCGTATTCGCCATCCCGATCTCGTCGCCGGGAGGCCATGGCGGGGAGTTTTGCGCCGAAGCGGGAAGTGGGCAAACCAGCGACGCCGAGACGACGGCAAGGGTGCGAAGGACGCGGTGCATGATGTCCTCCCCTGAAGGCCGGCGGTCGGCGAAGCCGGCCGCCAGCTACGTGGGAAGATTAGCACGCTTCTTGCCCGCAGACTCGCTCGTGGCGATCCAAATTCCGGCGAACACGGCGAGGAGACCGACGACGAGGTTGATCCCGATCGGCTCACCCAATGTGAGCGCGCCCACGGCCGAGGCAAACACGGGATTGATCGTCATGGTGATGGCGGTTCGCGTCGGCGTCGTACGCTCGAGCGCGAACACCCAGAGGAAAAAGGCGGCGGCGCCTCCGAACACGCCCAGATAGACCACCGCCATCCATTGCGGACCATGAAAGCTTGCAACGCTCGCGTAGCTGTCACTCCAGGCGGCCACGGCCACGAGGCACGCCGAGCCGGATCCCATGCCGGCGGTGACATACGCCAAAGGGCTCGAGCGAACGATGAACGGGCGCGACCACACGTTATAAAGGGCCATCACCAGCGTGGCCGCGATCATGATCAGGTCGCCGCGCCAAGCCCCGGCAGGCGCGTCCGCAAGGCCGGTGACGAGGGCGACCGCGGCCCCGGCTATGGCGATGATCACCCCGACGCCTTTGCGGCTATCGAGCGCTTCAACTCCAAACGCGGCGCCGACGAGCATGGTCATCAACGGCAAAGTCGAGAGCGCAAGCGAGCCCCGCGCCGCGGTCGTGTAACGAAATGCCAGATTGAACAGCACGATGAAGAACGCGAAATACATGACGCCGAGCGCGGCGACGGCGAGCCAATCCCGGCCGCGCGGCCATTTGGTCCGCAGCGCGAGCGCGATCGGCAGCAACAGCAGAAACCCGACGCCAAATCGGAACACGCCGAGCGTGACCGGATCGCTGGCGCCGATCGCAAACCGGGTGGTGCCACCGGCCACACCGCCCAACGCGCTCGAGACGATTGCCGCGAGCACCCCGACATACTCGTTCCGGAAAGCGCGCATGGGAGGTCAGGAGAGACAGCCTAGGGCCACGGGCACGAGGTCGCGGCGCAGACCGCGATCAGAGCGGAAGATTATCGTGCTTCCTTGTGGGCATCTCCACCCGCTTGCCCCGCAGCATCGCCAGCGCCTTGACGATGCGGGCACGGGTGGCGCGCGGCATGATCACGTCGTCGATATAGCCGCGCTCGGCGGCGGCGAAGGGTGAGAGGAAGCGATCCTCGTATTCCTTGGTGCGGGCGGCGATCTTCTTGGCATCGCCGATATCGGCGCGAAAGATGATCTCGACCGCGCCCTTTGCGCCCATGACGGCGATCTGCGCCGTCGGCCAGGCATAGTTGACGTCCCCGCCGATGTGCTTCGACGCCATCACGTCGTAGGCGCCGCCGAACGCCTTGCGCGTGATCACGGTGACGAGCGGCACCGTGGCCTGCGAATAGGCGAAGAGCAGCTTCGCGCCGTGCCTGATGAGCGCGCCATATTCCTGGTTTGTGCCGGGCAAGAATCCCGGCACGTCGACGAAAGTCACGATCGGGATGCCGAACGCGTCGCAGAAGCGCACGAAGCGCGCGGCCTTGCGCGAGGCATCGATGTCGAGCACGCCCGCGAGCACCATGGGCTGATTCGCGACGAAGCCCACGCTGCGCCCGGCGAGGCGGCCGAAGCCGGTGACGATGTTCTTGGCGAATGCCTCTTGCAGCTCGAAGAAGTCGCCCTCGTCCGCGACCTTGAGGATCAGTTCCTTGATGTCATAGGGCTTGTTCGGATTGTCGGGGATGAGGGTGTCGAGGGATTTCTCCTCGCGCTCGACGTCGTCGTGCGAGGGCCACTCCGGCACGCCGGCTTCGTCGTTGGCGGGCAGAAAGTCGAGCAGCCGGCGCATCTGCAGCAGGCACTCGACGTCGTTCTCGTAGGAGCCGTCGGCAATGCCGGACTTGGTCGTGTGCACCGCGGCGCCGCCAAGTTCCTCGGCCGTCACCATCTCGTTGGTCACGGTCTTCACCACGTCGGGACCGGTCACGAACATGTAGCTGGTGTCGCGCACCATGAAGACGAAATCGGTCATGGCCGGCGAATAAACGTCGCCGCCCGCGCATGGGCCCATGATGACGGAAATTTGCGGGATCACGCCGGAGGCAATCACGTTGCGCTTGAAGACCTCGCCGTAGCCGCCGAGCGCGGCGACGCCTTCCTGGATGCGCGCGCCGCCGGCATCGAACAGACCGATGATCGGCGCGCGCGCCTTCATCGCCATGTCCTGGACCTTGACGATCTTCTGGGCGTGGGCCTCGGAGAGCGAGCCGCCGAACACGGTAAAATCCTTGGCGAAGGCGAATACGGTGCGGCCGTTGACCGTGCCCCAGCCGGTGACGACGCCGTCGCCGGGAATCCTGCTCTTCTCCATGCCGAACTCGGCCGAGCGGTCCTCGACGAACATGTCGAACTCCTCGAACGAGCCTTTGTCCATCAGCAGCTCGAGGCGCTCACGCGCGGTGAGCTTGCCCCGCTTGTGCTGCGCTTCGATGCGCGCCTGACCGCCGCCGGCGCGCGCACGCCCGCGGCGTTCTTCGAGCTTGTCGAGGATGTCCTTCATGGCCGCGCCTCGCCCCTCCGATAGAAAATCCATAGCATGTACGGGTATTTGAGGGTAAACTTTCCGCCGTCGGCAAGTCTTCGAGGGGAGCAAAGCATGCCCAAAGGATCGCGCTACAAAGCCTTGTCTTACTGCGGCGCCGCGCTGGTTCTCGCCATGGTCGCGGCGATCGCGCCCGCGACCGCGCAATTCCCCCCCGCCCCCGACGACCAGTCGGCCGCGAAAGGCAAGCGGGGCGCCGCCGCGGCCGGACCCAGCATGAACGGCACCTGGAGCGGCGAACTCACCCAGGTCGGTAGTCAAGCACCTTACAAGTTCGAGCTCGCGATCAGCGCCAAGGGCGCGGAGACGAAGTATCCCGATCTCGATTGCACCGGGAAGCTGACCCGCGTGGGATCGTCGAAGTCCTACGTGTTCTACGTCGAGGTCATCACCAAGGGCCAAGCCGAGAAAGGCGGTCGCTGCCCGGACGGCACCATCACCTTGGCGCGGCAAGGCAACGATCTCGCGCTCGGATGGTTCGGCACCGCGCAAGGCAGCACCGTCGTCGCCTACGGCACGCTGAAGAAGAAGTAGTGAAGTAGTAGAGAACACGCTCGCGTCATCCCCGCGGACGTGAGGATGACGGCCGATAGCACCGAGCGATCAGCCGGATTTCTGCATCAGGCTGCTTCCAACACCGTCGCAGCCGCCTGCATTTCGGCGAAGCGAGCGGCGCGGCGCTCGAGCGCGAGCGCGTCGCGGCCCCAGAATTTCATGTTCCAGTCCTCGTCGACATGCGCCGCCGCCCAGGCCGCATCCACCGAGAGCGCGCCGCGCGCCAGCGCGAGCGCGATCAGTGCCGAGCCGGTCAGCGTGGTGACCGCATGCATGGCGCCGAGCCGCCACGGGTCGGTGGGGATGGCGGAGCTTGCGGCAGCGAGCGATTGCGCGGGCTGAGCGACGAAGGCGATCCCCTCCGCCAGCACGAAGCGCGCCCCCAAGGTCTCACGCACCCAAGCGAGCACGGGGTCCCAAGCCTTGGCTTGCCACGTGACCAAGCCGGCGGGGCCGGGAGCACGATAGAACACGAGATCGCAGGCGAGATACCGTTTGACCTCGTCCGCCACGGCCGACGGCGCATCGATCACGCCATCGATGATGGTATTGGCGAGCCGAGTGAGCGGCATTTTTGCCGGATCGATGACGTCGCGCTGGGCGTCCCATTCGGCGGCCAGCGCCTGCGCCAACGCGCGCTTCGGCGCCGCCAGCGTGCGGCGCGCCGGGGTCTTCACCGGCCGCCTGTCAAGAACGACGCGGAACCTCCCGTCGGTGTCCTCCACCTCGGCCCGCTGGTAGAACCTGCGCCGCAAATGCGGCCGCATGGAGCGCCGCGCCGCCTGCACCGGGTCGAGCGGCGCGTTTTTGAAAATGTCCTCGAACAGGTCGCGCATAGCCTCAAGATGGGCGGCGAGCGCCGATCATTCAACGTCGCGCGGCGCGGCTGATCTTGTTCGGGCGCGCGCTTTCGCGGATGATGCCAAGCTCATGCGCAGCCTCGAAGCGAGGGCGAATGAAATTCGGCGTTTTCGACCACCTCGATCGCAACGATCGTCCTCTGCACGCATTCTATGAGGAACGGCTGAAGATCGTCGAAGCCTACGATCGCGGCGGCTTCTACGCCTATCATACCGCCGAGCATCACGCGACGCCTCTCGGCCTTGCCGCCTCGCCCAGCGTTTTCCTCGCCGCGGTCGCTCAGCGCACGCGGCGCCTGCGCTTCGGTCCGCTGGTCTATACCCTTCCGCTCCACCATCCGCTGCGGGTGGTGGAGGAGATTTGCATGCTCGACCAGCTCAGCGCGGGACGCTTCGAGCTCGGCGTCGGCCGCGGCATCTCGCCGATCGAAACCGCCTATTACGGGGTCAACCCCGACAACCGACAGAAGATGTATCTCGAGGCGCTGCAGATCCTGCGCCAGGCGCTGACCGGGCGGACGCTCACGTTTCACGGCGAATTTTATCACTATGCCGACGTGCCGATCGAGCTCGAACCGTTCCAAAAGCCGCATCCTCCGTTTTGGGCTGGAGCGGGCACGCCCGACGGAGCGGAGGCCGCCGGCCGCAACGGCTTCCATCTGGTCGCCAATGCGCTTACCTCACAGATCCGCACCATGACCGACCGCTACCGCGCCGCGTTCAAGGCGGCGCATACCCCGATGCTCGGGCTCGCCCGCTTTGTGATCATGGGCGAGACCGACGCGGAGGCGCTCACGATCGCGCGCCGCGCGTACCCGCTCTGGCACCGCCACTTCCATCATCTCTTTCACATGCACGGCACCAGCCCCGCTGGGGGAGAGCGGCCGCCGCACTTCGATCAGATCAAGGACGGCGGCCGCGGCATCGCGGGCTCGCCCGCCACTGTGACGCGCATGATCAAGGCGCAGATGGAGCAGGCCGGCACCAACTATTTCGTCGGTCAGTTCGCCTTCGGCGACTTGACGCCCTCCGAGGTGCTGCGCACCGTCGATCTGTTCACGCGCGAGGTCATGCCGGCGCTGAACAACACGTGATGAATGCAGAAAGACCGAGCGCCGCGCGCCTTCGTCGGCGCGGCAGAATTCACACACCGCGAGAGGCCATCATCGCGAGCCTCCATTCCGCCCCAATGACGAGCGACCGACACTGACGTCGTGAGCTACGCGCCCCACAGTTCGGTTGTGTCGCGCAGCGCGATCCATCCCGCATTGCACCATCGGCGCATCCAAAAGAAACGAGCGAATTCAATAGTTTATGATTCTACGGAACCCCGTTACGCAATTTTTACCAGAACGGTCGCCGTCGCATGGCCGCGCTGCACCGCGAGCGTGCGCCGGTAGGTGGTAAAACCCTGTTATGACGAATGTATCGGTGGAATTTCGAGGGTGGCTCCACTACTATCCCTGCCCGGATTCGGCTGACCACACGCCGGATGCCGGGGGAAAGACCGGCCGGCGCTTGTTCGCGCGTGGTTGTCAAGGGGCGCGGCAAGCGTGCGTGCAGAGGAGTAGATGAAACCTACCGACATTTCGACGCCGGACTACTTCCACAAGGTCGTGGATTGCCAGTGGGCATGTCCGGCACACACGCCGGTTCCCGAATATATCCGGTTGATCGCGGCGGGTCGCTACAGCGACGCCTACATGGTCAACTGGAAATCCAACGTGTTTCCCGGAATCCTCGGCCGCACCTGCGACCGGCCCTGCGAACCAGCCTGCCGGCGCGTGCGCGTGGAGAACGAGCCGGTTGCGATCTGCCGCCTGAAACGGGTCGCAGCCGACTTCAAGGATGACATCCGCGACCGTCTGCCCAAGCCCGCGACCGTCAAGAACGGCAAGCGCATCGCGCTCGTGGGCGGCGGTCCCGCCTCGCTCACGGTCGCGCGTGACCTCGCGCCGCTCGGCTATCACTGCGTCGTGTTCGACCAGGACCCGAAGGCCGGCGGCATGATCCGCACGCAGATCCCGCGCTTTCGTCTGCCCGAATCCATCATCGACGAGGAATGCGACTACATCCTCGATCTCGGCATCGAATTTCACGGCGGCAAGCGCATCGACAGCCTCAAGGCGCTGCTGGCTGAGGACTGGGATGCAGTCTTCGTCGGCTCCGGCGCGCCGCGTGGCCGCGACCTCGACATTCCCGGCCGCAAGGAAGCGGCGGCGAACATCCATATCGGCATCGACTGGCTCTCATCGGTCTCCTTCGGCCACATCAACAAGATCGGCAAGCGCGTGATCGTGCTCGGCGGCGGCAACACCGCCATGGACTGCTGCCGCTCGTCGCGCCGGCTCGGCGGCGAGGACGTCAAAGTGATCGTCCGCTCGGGCTTCCAAGAGATGAAAGCGTCCCCCTGGGAAAAGGAGGACGCCATGCACGAGGATATCCCGATCCTGAATTTCCTCGTGCCCAAGGAATTCACCCACGAGAATGGCCGCCTCACCGGCGTGCTATTCGAGAAGGTGAAGGCCGACTACGACGCCAAGGGCCGGCGCAACCTCGTTCCGACCGGCGAGCCGGATCAGCACTTCCCTTGCGACGACGTGCTGGTCGCAGTCGGCCAGGAGAACGCTTTCCCCTGGATCGAGCGCGACATCGGCGTCGAGTTCGACAAATGGGACATGCCGAAGGTCGATCCCAAGACCATGGCCTCGACCCACCCGCGAGTGTTCTTCGGCGGCGACTCCGCCTTCGGCCCGAAGAACATCATCTGGGCGGTCGCCCACGGCCACGACGCCGCGCTGTCGATCGACAATCTGTGCTCCGGCTTGGACATCAACGATCGTCCCCTCCCCATGGTCGAGATCGTCAGCCAGAAGATGGGCATTCACGAGTGGAGCTACGACAACGACATCGCGCCCGATCGGCGCTATCGCGTGCCGTTGCGCGACAAGGTGGTGGCGCTGCGCGACATCAAGGCAGAGGTCGAACTAGGCTACGACGTCGATCTCGCGCTCAAGGAGGCGCACCGCTGCCTCAATTGCGACGTACAGACCGTTTTCACCTCGTCGCTGTGCATCGAATGCGATGCCTGCGTCGACATTTGCCCAATGGACTGCATCACCTTCACGGCCAACGGCGAGGAAGCCGACCTGCGTACGCGCCTCCAGGCGCCCGCCAAGAACGTCACCCAGGACCTTTACGTCGCCAACGATCTCAAGACCGGCCGCGTCATGGTGAAGGACGAGGATGTCTGCCTGCACTGCGGGTTGTGCGCCGAACGCTGTCCGACCGGCGCCTGGGACATGAAAAAATATCTCATCGACATGACTCACGCGAATGACCAATGCCGAGTAGCAGCCCGATCAGCAGCGTAAACGACTTCGTCGTCCGGTTCGCCAACGTCAACGGCTCCGGCTCCGCCAGCGCCAACGAGCTGTTCGCACGCTCAGTGCTGCGCATGGGCGTTCCGGTCGCCCCGCGCAACATTTTCCCGTCCAACATCCAGGGCCTCCCGACCTGGTACGAGGTGCGCATCTCGGAGGCCGGCCACCTCGGCGCGCGCGGCGGCACCGATCTCATGGTCGCCATGAACCCGCAGACCTGGGACAAGGACGTGGCCGGGATCGAGCCCGGCGGATACCTGCTCTACGATTCTACCAAGCCGATGCCGAAGTCCAAGTTCCGCGAGGACATCACCGTCATCGGAGTGCCGCTCACTGCGATCTGCAACCGCGAATACACCGATCCGCGCCAGCGCCAGCTGTTCAAGAACATCGTCTATGTCGGGGCGCTCAGTGCGCTGCTGGACATGGACGTCGAGGCTACCGAGCAGCTCGTCACCGAGCAGTTCAAGTCGAAGGAAAAGCTGATCCATTCGAACCTCCATGCGCTCCATCTCGGGCGCGACTGGGCGCTGAAGAATCTGCAATGCCCGATCGGGTTGCGCTTGCGCCACGCCAAGGCGGTCGGGGACCGCATCTTCATCGAGGGCAACTCGGCCGCGGCGCTGGGCGCCGTCTATGGCGGCGCGACCGTGTGCGCCTGGTATCCGATCACGCCGTCATCCTCGCTGGCGGATGCCTTCACCAGCCATTGCAAGCGGCTGCGGGTCGATCCCGTGACCAAGAAGAACAAAGTCGCGATCGTGCAGGCGGAGGACGAGCTCGCCTCGATCGGCATAGTGATCGGCGCCGCCTGGAACGGCGCGCGCGCCTTCACCGCCACCTCGGGTCCCGGCATCTCGCTGATGCAGGAGTTTCTGGGGTTGGCTTACTTCGCGGAAATCCCCGCGGTGGTGTTCGACGTGCAGCGCGCCGGGCCTTCGACCGGCATGCCGACGCGCACGCAGCAGTGCGACCTGATCTCCTGCGCCTACGCCTCGCACGGCGACACCAAGCACGTGCTGCTGTTCCCGGAAGACCCGGCCGAAGCGTTCGACTTCGCGGCGGAGGCGTTCGATCTCGCCGACCGCCTGCAGACGCCGATCTTCATCATGCTTGATCTCGACATCGGCATGAACCATCGCCTGTGCCGCCCGCTCACCTGGGACGACAATCGCAAATACGACCGCGGCAAGGTGATGACTGCCGCCGATCTCGACGCTGGGAAGGATTTCGGCCGCTATCTCGATGTCGACGGCGACGGCATCCCGTACCGCACCTATCCCGGCACGCATCCGAGCAAGGGCTCGTTCTTCACCCGCGGCACGTCGCGCGACCGCTATGCGCGCTACACCGAAGAGGGCGCGCCCTATGCCGACAACATGCAGCGGCTCATCCGCAAGTTCGAGACCGCCAAGGACCTCGTCCCGCGCCCGCTGCAGGCGAACGCAGGAAAGCCAACAAAATACGGCGTGATCTACTATGGGTCGACCTCGCCAGCGATGGATGAGGCGATCCACATGATCGAAGCGCGCGGTCAATCGCTCAACCGGCTGCGCGTGCGCGCTTTTCCGTTCCACTCGAGCGTGACGAGCTTCGTGGCCGACCACGACTTCGTGTTCGTCGTCGAGCAGAACCGC
>JBKOXY010000413.1:0-9800 GCA_046725125.1 Pseudomonadota bacterium
GCCACACCTTCGTCATGCCCGCGGATGGGTGCTGCGGTAGACTTCCAGCAGGCGCTCGGTATCGACGGCGGTGTAGATCTGCGTCGTCGATAACGAGGCATGGCCGAGCAGTTCCTGGATCGCGCGCAGATCGCCGCCGCGCGCCAGCAAGTGCGTCGCGAAGGAATGGCGCAGCGCATGCGGCGTCGCGGTCTCCGGCAGCCCGAGCGCGCCGCGCAGCCGCGCCATCGCAAGCTGGACGATGCGCGGGGAGAGCGCGCCGCCTCTGGCGCCCACGAATAGGGGGCCCTCGGCGGGAAGTTCGTAGGGGCAGAGCGCGACGTATCCGGCGGCGAGCTTCGCGACCTGTGCCAGCACCGGCACCATGCGCGTCTTGTTGCCCTTGCCGGTGACCGTGATGACGTCGCCGCAGCCGGGCGCGGGGACGTCGTTGCGCTTCAAGGCCAGCGCCTCGCTGATGCGCAAGCCCGACCCGTAGAGCAAGGCCAGCACCGCCGCGTCGCGGGCGAGAATCCAGGGCTCGCGCGGCTCGCCGGCGCGCAAGTCGGTGTCGGTGATGCGCTTGGCGGCCGGGATCGCGAGCGGCTTCGGCAGCGCCTTCGCCAGTTTCGGCGTGCGCACGGCGGAAAGGGCGCCGACCTTGCCCTTGCCGTTGCGTTCGAGAAAGCGGGCGAACGAGCGCACGCCCGCGAGCATGCGCATCAGCGAGCGGCCGCTAATGCCGCCGGCCCGGCGTGCCGCCATGAAGGCGCGTACGTCGAGCGGCTTAAGGCGCGACAGCGCCGAGAGCGTCACGCGGCTGCCGAGATGGCCGCAGAGGAAGACGAGGAATTGGCGCACGTCGCGCTCATAAGCGTCGACCGTCTTCGGCGACATCCGCCGTTCGGTCGAGAGATATGCCAGCCAGCGCATGAATTCGCTGGCGACCTCGTCGGCGGCAAAAGCGAGAGCGGGGGCGGGTGTTGCGCTTGACATGGCAGAATATATCTCACCCCTTTCCTTCACTCTCTCTTAAGGGCTTCGAATCAGCCGGCTGCCCATGGCCAAACGCGTTGTCGATGTCCTCGTCCCGGTTGCCCTCGACCAGGCGTATTCCTATCGGGTGCCGGAAGGGCTTGAGCTCGCGCCCGGCGACCTCGTGACCGTGCCGCTGGGTACGCGCATGGCGACGGCGGTGACGTGGGCGGAGAATCCCAAGCCCAATCCCCGGCTCGACAACCGCATGAAGGATGTCGAGGCCAAGCTCGACGTCCCGCCGCTCAAGCCGGAACTGCGCAAGTTCATCGACTGGGTATCGGTCTACACGCTCAGCCCGCGCGGCACGGTGCTGCGCATGGCGCTGCGCATGGGCGAGCATCTCGGCCCCGGGCGCGAACGCGTCGGCGTTCGGATTGCCGGATCTACCCCCAAGCGGATGACGGCGGCTCGCGAGCGCGTGCTTGCGCTCCTCGCCGACGGGCTCGCGCGTGCCAAGCGCGACGTCGCCGACGACGCGGGGGTTTCGCCTGGGGTCATCGACGGCCTGGTCGACGAAGGGACGCTGGAGACCCTGGTGCTGCCCCCCGACCCGGTGGCGCGCCCACCTGATCCGGATTTTTCCCTGCCTGATTTTACGCCGGCGCAACGCGAGGCGGCGGATGCGCTGCGCGCGACGGTAGCCGCGGGCGGCTATGGCGTCACGCTGCTCGACGGCGTCACCGGCGCGGGCAAGACCCAAGTCTATTTTGAGGCCGTCGGCGAGATCGTCCGTCGCGGAAAACAAGCGCTGGTTCTCGTTCCCGAGATCGCCTTGACCACCCAGTTCCTCGATCGCTTCGCGGAACGCTTCGGCGTGCGGCCGGCCGAGTGGCACTCGCAACTGTCTCAGCGCTTGCGCGCGCGCACTTGGAATGCGGTGGCGAAAGGCGAGCTGAGCGTGATCGTCGGCGCGCGCTCGGCGCTGTTTCTGCCCTATGCCGATCTCGGGCTGATCGTGGTCGATGAGGAGCACGATCCCGCCTACAAGCAGGAAGATGGCGCGCGCTATCACGCGCGCGACATGGCGGTGGTGCGCGCGCGGGGAGCCGACATCCCGATCGTGCTGGTGTCGGCGACGCCGTCGGTCGAGACCGAGGTCAATGCGCGGCGTGGCCGCTATGCCCGCGTGCATCTCCCGGAGCGCTTCGGCAGCCCATATCTTCCCGCCATCGAGACGATCGATCTGCGCGCCGAAGGCCCGCCGCGCGGCCGCTTCATCGCCCCGCGGCTCGCCCAGGCGGTGACGAGCGCGCTCGAACGCGGCGAACAGGCGCTCCTCTTCCTCAATCGCCGCGGCTATGCCCCGCTCACGCTCTGCCGCCAATGCGGATTTCGGCTCGCCTGTCCGAATTGCGACGCCTGGCTGGTCGATCACCGGTTCAAGCGTCGCCTCGTCTGCCACCATTGCGGCTTCTCGATGCCGCCACCGATGCAGTGCCCGCACTGTCAGGCGGCCAATTCGTTCGTCGCGGTCGGCCCCGGCGTCGAACGGTTGGAGCAGGAGGCGGCGGAGCTGTTTCCGCAAAGCCGTATCCTGGTGCTATCGAGCGATCTCGTCGAATCGGTCGAACGGTTGCGCCAGGAGCTCGACGACGTCGCCAAGGGACGCTTCGACATCATCATCGGCACGCAGCTTGTGGCCAAGGGTCACCATTTCCCCAGGCTCAACTTGGTCGGCGTGGTCGACGCCGATCTCGGCCTGGCGAACGGTGATCCGCGCGCGGCCGAGCACACGTTTCAATTGCTGCATCAGGTCACCGGCCGCGCCGGGCGCGAGGGGGGTCGCGGCATCGGCTATCTGCAGACGCACCAGCCCGAGCATCCGGTGATGCGGGCACTGGTGGCGGCCGACCGCGACGCGTTCTACACAAGCGAAATCGAGTTGCGCGAAAAGACGCACTATCCGCCGTTCGGCCGGCTCGCAAGCCTGCTCGTCTCGGCGGGCGAGCGGACGGCGGCCGAACTCTTTGCGCGCCGGCTCGCTGCTGCCGCGCCGCCGGCGCACGACGTGCGCGTGCTGGGACCAGCGGAAGCGCCGCTCGCCGTCGTGCGCGGCCGCCATCGCTTCCGGCTGCTGGTCAAATCCCCGCGGCGCTTCGATCTCTCGGCCTATCTGCGGGAATGGCTCGCCGCCGCGCCCAGGCGCAAGGGCAAGATCAGGCTCGACGTCGACGTCGACCCGCAGAGTTTTCTTTAAGCTGAGGATGGGGTGACCGCACGCGCTTGCCCAATCATGGGCGGTCGAACCGATCTCCCCTTGTGACGCTCTTCAGCTAGCCACCGCCGTGCGCGGCCGGCATTCCATCGCGACCTTTCAGGTCATGGCGTTGTCGATCCCGACTGCCGCAACGTGCTTGCTGCTTGAAGGTCACACTGCTTGAGCGCATTCTGATGCGGCCGGACGAGATCCGGGAACCATAAATACACGCGGAGGAAACCCATGCAACGCATCGCATTTGGGGCGGTGTTGGTCGCAATGCTTGCAGCCAGCGGCACCGTCCTGGCCCAAGCTCCGAGCTGGACGCCGCCGCCCGAAAACCAGCGCTGTCCGTCGAAATGGGGCGCTGGCGACGAGCGCGGCTCCGCCAACCACATGAAGCCGCAGACGGTGCTCAACGCAGTCAAGCTGATCAAGACCGGCGAGGTCATCGAACTCGGATACGTGCTCAATGCGAATATGCCATTCTTCGGCACACGGCGCTTCGACGTGCACGTCAAACGCACCTTCATGAACGAGTTCGGCAACCGGCGCGGCAGCAACGAGGAGATCGTCATTTCCGAGATCGGGCAGGTTGGCACTCAGTTTGACGGTTTTGCCCACCAAACCCACGAAAACAGCTGGTACAACTGCTTCAAGGTCGCCGAGAACGCGACCCGTTCGGGGTTTACGAAGCTGGGGGTTCACAACGTCGGCGCGCTGATCACGCGCGGCGTGCTGATCGACGTCGCCGGCTACAAGGGCGTCGAAATGCTCGGCGACACGTACGAGATCACGGTCGAGGATCTCGAGGGCGCGCTGAAGAAACAGAACATCACCCTGCAGCCGGGCGACGCCGTCATCATCAATACCGGCTGGGGCAAGCTGTGGGGCAAGGATAATGCACGCTATGTCAAGTCGTGTCCGGGCATCGGCGTCAAAGCCGCCGAGTGGCTGGTTGCCAAGGACCCCATGCTGCTCGGCTCCGACAATTGGCCGGTCGAGGTGGCGCCCAACCCTGATCCGAAGATTTCGTTGCCAGTGCATCAAATCGCGCTGGTGGTGAACGGCGTGCATCTGCTCGAGAACCTCAAGCTCGACGAACTGGCGGGCAAGGGGGTCTACGAGTTCGCCTTCATCATGGAGCCGCTGAAAATCCAGGGCGGCACCGGCTCGACGGTTGCGCCGATCGCGGTGCGATAATCAGGGACGTTGGCGTGGGAAGCCTAGCGTGCCCACGCGCATTGAGCGATGTTGCTAGGTTTGGCGCAGCCGACCTCGATCAGGCCGGCGGCGGGGAGGTCCGGGCCACGCACCTCCGCGGGGACAAGAACCAGATTATTGTTCGATCGGAGCGGTCTCCGATGCGCGCGCATTGGGCGCAAGCAGGACGCCTGCGGCGGCCGTCAAGATGAGGGCAGAGCCGACGAGGTCTGCAATCGTCGGCCGCTCGCCCAGTATCAACACCGAGGCAACGATGCCCACGACTGGAACGCTCACCACTCCGAGTGATGCGGTCGTGGCCGGTAGCCTGCGGACGATCTCGAACCAAAGCAGATAGGCGAAGGCGGAACCGACGAGGCCGGAAAACGCGAGCGCCCAAAGGGCGCGCGCAGGAACGGGCCACAGGTGCAGCGAGCCTTCGAAGATGAGCGAGCCCGCGAAGGTAACCACCAGGGCGACGACGAGTTGCCACGCAGAGATTGCCATCGGATCGGCGTCGATCTGTGCCCATTTCAAATACACCGTACCGGCTGCCCAACTCACCGCCGTCGCCAGGGCCAAGACGAGGCCAATCAGGTCGCTCGATCCGAGCAGCGGATAGATCAGCACCGTCAATCCGACGGCGCAAAGCAGAAGCGAGATGCCGCTTATCAGGTTCAGCCGTTCTCCGAGGATGGGATACGCGAACAGCGCTGCCCAGATCGGCATTGTGTAAGCGAGAACCGCCACCCGCGAAGTCGCAGTTGCGAGTTGCGCGAAAGCGGAGAAGAGCGTGAAGCAAGCAATGTTCAGGCAGCCCGCAACGACGAGGTGCACGGCCGCGACGCTGCTGTGAATCCTCATGTTACGACGCTGCAGCAAGGCGAGCGCGAACAATGTAAACGTCGCAAGCCCGGAGGTGCCCACGCGCATGCTAAACGGCGGTATGTCGTTGAGCGCGATCTTCAAGGCTGGCCAGCTCAGGCCCCAGGCCAGGGTCACTGCCACCAACATGACGCGGGCGGTCGTGTCGGCAGCTCGGTGCGGGGTGGGGCGTGGCACGTTGCAGGGGTCCGGCAGGCCGAGGAGGAGGGAGAGCTTGTGTAGCACCGGCGCTGGCCGCTCGCGCAAGGGTTCCGGTCGGCAAAAGGCGCATCCCATACGGGCGTTTCGTCATGTTGCACCGCAGTTAACGGTATGTTACGGAACCGCGCGATTTTCGTGGGCTTTCCGGGCGCGCCTGCGCTCGCCGCGAAGATGCAAAGTCCCATTGAATTTCAAGGGCTTGGCGCCCACCGTCCGCGACGGTGCCGAGCCTGCGGAATTGCCGAAAGAGCAAATCCACGTGGCAGGCGAAAACGCGATCATCTCCGGCATGGCCGGCCGCTACGCGACCGCGCTGTTCGAGCTCGCGCGCGAGCAGAACGCGATCGATCGCGTCAAGGTCGACCTCGACCGCTTCGATGCGCTGGTGGCCGAGGTCGCCGATCTCGCCCGCTTGCTGAGAAGCCCGGTATTCTCCGCCGACGAGCAGACGCGCGCGCTCTCCGGCGTGCTCGACCGGGCGGGCATCGACGGGCTCGCCGCCAACGTCCTCAAACTGCTCGGAACCAACCGCCGGCTGTTCGCGGCGCTCGACATGGTGCGCGGCTACCGGGCGCTGGTCGCCAAGCATAAGGGGGAGGTCACCGCCGAGGTGACGCTCGCCGAGAAGCCGAGCGAGGCGCACCTTGCCGCCATCAAGGATGCACTCGCGGCGGCGACCAAGAAGGATGTGCAGATGCAAGTGAAGGTCGATCCTTCGCTGATCGGCGGCCTCGTGGTCAAGCTCGGCTCGCGCATGGTCGACAGCTCGCTGCGCACCAAACTCAATGCGATCAAGGTCGCGATGCAAGAGGCCCACTGATGGACATCCGCCCAGCCGAAATTTCGGCAATCCTGAAAGAGCAGATCAAGAACTTCGGCCAGGAGGCGGAGGTCTCCGAGGTCGGTCAGGTGCTCTCGGTCGGTGACGGCATCGCCCGGGTCTACGGCCTCGACAACGTCCAAGCCGGCGAGATGGTCGAGTTCGAGAACGGGGTGCGCGGAATGGCGCTCAATCTCGAGATCGACAACGTCGGCATCGTCATCTTCGGCGAGGACCGCGAGATCAAGGAAGGGCAGACGGTCAAGCGCACGCGCGCCATCGTCGAGGTACCTGTCGGCAAGGCCCTGCTCGGCCGCGTGGTCGATGCGCTCGGCAATCCGATCGACGGCAAGGGGCCGATTGATGCCAAGGAGCGTCGGCGTGTCGACGTCAAGGCGCCGGGCATCATCCCGCGCAAATCCGTGTCTGAGCCGATGGCCACCGGCCTCAAGGCCATCGACGCGCTGATCCCCATCGGCCGCGGCCAGCGCGAGCTGATCATCGGCGATCGCCAAACCGGCAAAACCGCGATCGCGCTCGACACCATCCTCAATCAGAAAGCGCTCAACGCCACCGGCGACGAAAAGATCAAGCTCTATTGCGTCTACGTTGCCGTCGGCCAGAAGCGCTCCACCGTGGTGCAATTCGCCAAGGTGCTGGAGGAAAATGGCGCGCTCGACTATTCGATCGTGATCGCGGCGACGGCTTCCGACCCTGCGCCGATGCAGTACCTCGCGCCGTTTTCCGGCTGCACCATGGGCGAATATTTCCGCGATGGCGGCATGCACGCGGTGATCATCTACGACGACCTCTCGAAACAAGCGGTCTCGTACCGGCAGATGTCGCTGTTGCTGCGCCGTCCGCCCGGCCGCGAAGCCTATCCCGGCGATGTGTTCTATCTGCATTCGCGGTTGCTCGAGCGCGCCGCCAAGATGAACGACGCCAACAAGGGCGGATCGCTCACGGCGCTTCCCGTTATCGAGACGCAGGCGAACGACGTGTCGGCCTACATCCCAACCAACGTCATTTCGATCACCGACGGACAGATCTTTCTGGAGACCGATCTGTTCTACCAGGGCATCCGCCCAGCCGTGAACGTCGGCCTCTCGGTGTCGCGCGTCGGCTCCGCCGCGCAGACCAAGGCAATGAAAAAAGTCGCCGGCCGCATCAAAGGCGAGCTCGCGCAATACCGTGAAATGGCGGCGTTCGCGCAGTTCGGCTCCGACCTCGATGCCACCACCCAGCGTCTGCTCAACCGTGGCGCGCGGCTGACCGAGCTGCTCAAACAGTCGCAGTTTTCCCCGCTCAAGATGGAGGAGCAGGTCGTCATCATCTTTGCCGGCGTCAACGCCTATCTCGACCCGATCCCGGTCGATCGGGTGCGCGCCTTCGAAGACGGCCTGCTGAGGCTGGTGCGCTCGCAGTATACGGGCATCCTCGACGCCATCCGCGATAGCAGGGATCTCGACGACGCCACCACGGCGAAGCTCAAAACCGCGGTCGACGAATACGCCAAGACGTTTGCGTAACAAGACGTTTGCGTAACAACACGTTCGCGTGAAAAGCGGACTCCAAAGGACGGAGGGCAAACGCCAGATAACCGATAGCTGACGATCGACACGTCACTCGAGCCCGCGCCGTTGCGTCGTCGGTGGTTCGCTTCGCTGTCGTGCCATCTCACATATGCCCAGCCTGAAGGACATGCGCGTGCGCATCGCCGCCACCAAGGCGACGCAGAAGATCACCAAGGCCATGCAGATGGTCGCGGCGTCGAAGCTGCGGCGCGCGCAGGCGGCGGCCGAGGCTGCGCGTCCCTATGCCCAGCGGATGACAAAGGTGCTCGGCGATATCGCCGCCGCGGCCGACAACCTCGGCGCGGCGCCGCGGCTGCTGGTCGGAACCGGCAGCGACCGCGTGCATCTGCTGCTGGTATGCACCGCCGAGCGTGGCCTGTGCGGCCCCTTCAACTCGGCGATCGTGCGGCTCGCGCGTGAGCGGGCGAATGCGTTGATGGCCGAGGGCAAAGAGGTCAGGTTCTTTTGCGTGGGCCGCAAGGGCTACGAGCAGCTTCGCCGTCTCTACGAGAAACAGATCATCGAACACATCGAGCTACGCGCGGTTCGCACGCTCACGTTCGGGCACGCCGAAGACATCGGCGAAAAAATCGTGCGGCTTTACGAACAGGGCGGGTTCGACGTCTGCACCCTGTTCTTCTCGCGATTCAGGTCCATCATTGCGCAGAACCCTACGGCGCAACAGATCGTTCCGCCCGTGTTCGAGGGCGATGGCGGCAACGATAACGGCGTCGTCTACGAATACGAGCCCGATGAGGACGAAATTCTCGTCGAGCTCCTGCCGCGCAACATCTGCGTTCAGATTTTCCGCGCGTTGCTGGAGAATGCCGCCTCGTTCTACGGTGCGCAGATGACTGCGATGGACAACGCCACGCGCAACGCGGGAGAGATGATCCGCAAGCAGACGCTGACGTATAACCGCACCCGTCAGGCGATGATCACCAAGGAGCTGATCGAGATCATTTCCGGCGCCGAGGCGGTGTGAACGGGCGCGGGAACCGATATGTCGATGCAATAACAAGGACCATCCATGGCCAACCCAGTCGGACACATCACCCAGGTCATCGGCGCCGTCGTCGACGTGCAGTTCGAGGGGCACCTGCCGGCGATTCTCAACGCGCTCGAGACCAAGAACCAGGGCCACCGCCTGGTGCTCGAAGTGGCCCAGCATCTCGGCGAATCGACCGTGCGCACCATCGCGATGGATACCAGCGAAGGCCTCGTGCGCGGGCAGGAAGTCTCCGATACCGGCGAGCCGATCGCGGTGCCGGTCGGCGACGGCACCCTCGGCCGCATCATCAACGTCATCGGCGATCCCGTCGATGAGGCCGGTCCGGTCCCGTACCAGGAGCGGCGCGCGATCCACCAGCCCGCGCCCCTTTACACCGAACAGGCGACGGAATCGGAGATCCTCATCACCGGCATCAAGGTCGTCGATCTGCTCGCGCCCTACGCCAAGGGTGGCAAGGTCGGTCTGTTCGGCGGTGCCGGCGTCGGCAAGACCGTCATCATCATGGAGTTAATCAACAACGTTGCGAAAGCCCACGGCGGCTATTCGGTGTTTGCCGGGGTAGGCGAGCGCACGCGCGAAGGCAACGATCTCTATCACGAGATGATCGAGTCCGGCGTCAACAAAGACCCCAAGAAAAACAACGGCTCCGCCGCTGGTTCCAAGTGCGCGCTGGTCTACGGCCAGATGAACGAGCCGCCCGGCGCGCGCGCCCGCGTCGGCCTTTCCGGCCTCACGGTCGCCGAATATTTCCGCGACCAGGGCCAGGACGTGCTGTTCTTCGTGGACAACATCTTCCGCTTCACGCAAGCGGGTTCGGAGGTGTCGGCGCTGCTGGGCCGCATTCCCTCGGCCGTGGGCTACCAGCCTACGCTCGCGACCGACATGGGCGCG
>JBKOXY010000204.1:0-4837 GCA_046725125.1 Pseudomonadota bacterium
GTGACGCTCGCCATCACCAGGGAGCTCGACGTTCCGCCCTATCCGTTCCTGTTCGCCGAGGTGTTCGCCTCCAATATCGGCGGCACCGCGACGCTGATCGGCGATCCGCCCAACATCATGATCGGCTCGCTCGTCGGGCTCGACTTCAACGCCTTCATCATCCACCTCACGCCGGTGATCATCGTCGTGATGGCGGCGCAAGCGCTGATGATCCATCTCGTGTGGGGCAAAGCGCTCAAATCGACCCCGGCGCGGCGGGCCTTGGTCATGGGAATGAGCGCGAAGGAGACCATCCTCGACTGGACGCTGCTCAAGCAGTCGCTGGCGGTGCTCATCGCCGTGATCGTCGCCTTCGTGCTCGCGCGCCCGCTTCATCTCGAGCCCGCGACCATCGCGATGACGGGCGCGGCCGTGCTGATGTTGCTCGACAATTGGCAGCATCACACCGAGAAGCAGTCGCAGAACGTGCACAAGACCTTCGGCGATGTGGAATGGATCACGATCTTCTTCTTCATCGGCCTGTTCATCGTGGTGCACGGGGTCGAGATCGGCGGCCTGCTCCATCTTCTCGCCAACGCGTTGGTGGCGGCGACGGGCGGCAACATGGCGACCGCCGGCTACGCGATCCTGTGGGCGTCGGCCTTTCTCTCCGCGATCGTCGACAACATCCCGTTCGTGGCCACCATGATCCCGCTGATCAAGAGCATGGCTCCCGCCTATGGCGGTGCGGACAAGATCGAGCCGCTGTGGTGGTCCCTCTCGCTCGGCGCCTGCCTCGGCGGCAACGGCACGCTCATCGGCGCTTCGGCAAATCTCACGGTCGCTGGCATCGCCGAGCGCAACGGCGTCCCCTTTCGTTTCGCGACTTACCTCTTCTACGGCATGCCGATGATGGTGGTCTCGGTCGCCATCTCCCACGTCTATCTGTGGTGGCGCTATTTCTGAGCCGGCCATCTCGCCGCATCGCGGCCTTACGTCGGGCACGCTGAACTTAGCGTAACTCTTGTGGCCGCTTCGGCGCGAGGTCGCGACCTCGCCCCGACGCCAGCGGTTATTTCTTCACGACCACGATCAGCGGTTTGTCCTTTGCAGCCCGGCTGTGGACGACGAGCGCCTTGCCGTTCGCGCTCGCGCTCTCGTTGCGGGCGAGGTGGACGAGTTCAGCGGGAATGATTCCTGCTTCCCCGGCCTTGAGCAGCGTGCTTCCCTTGCCTTCGATTTCCACGACCAAATTGCCTTCGATCACATGCAGCAGTTCCTGGGCGCCGGGATGCATGTGCCAGGGCGCGGCGGCGCCGGGCGGGAATTCGACGATGCTGACCACGGTCTCCTGCACGACGTCGCCTTGACCCTCCAGGTCCTTGCGCAGAATTTGCGTCAGCTTCGGCCCCGCTTGCGCTTGCGCCAGCGCAATAGTCGCGATGGACGGAGCTGCCACTGCAAGGCCGGATAGCGCGAGAAACTCGCGGCGGATGATTTGCATCAGTCCCTCCCTTGAATGCGATGGTGAATGTTCGAGGCTACGTCTTCGCAGAACTGCGAGGATAGAAACCCCGGGGGAGGGCCAGAAATTCCGAGGACCGCGTTCAGTCGGAGAGCGCGGCCGTGACCTCCTCGGCGAGCGACAGCGCGCAGGTGAGGCCGGGCGACTCGATGCCGAACAGGTGGACGATGCGCGCGAGCCCGTGCTGGGCCGGCCCCTCGATCATGAAATCCGCCGCCGGCTCCCCGGGACCCGTCAGCTTGGGCCTGATCCCGCAATAGTCGGGCGTGAGCGAGTCATCCGGCAGTCCCGGCCAATAGTCGCGGATGCGCTGGTAGAAAGCGAGCGCGCGGCGGGGATCGACGTCGTAATCCTCGCGCTCGATCCATTCCACGTCCGGCCCGAAGCGCATGCGTCCGGCGAGGTCGAGCGTCACATGCACCCCGAGCCCGCCCGGCACCGGCACCGGATAGATCAGGCGCGAGAACACCGGGCGGCCGGCGAAGGCGAAATAATTGCCCTTGGCGAGCACGAGCCGCGGCACCCGCTCGGCCGGATAGCCCTCGGTCGCCCGCGCCAAGCGCTGCGCGCCGAGCCCAGCGCAATTGACCACCGCGTCGAAGCTGAGCCACTGCGGCTCGCTGCCCGCGAGCGCGGCGTCCCAGCCGCCCACCCTCGGCTTGAGGCGCTCGATTAAGCTCGCGAACGCGACCATGCCGCCGCGGTCTTCGAGATCGCCGCGCAGCGCCAGCATGAAGCGGTGGCTGTCGATAACGCCGGTTTGCGGCGAATGCATCGCGGCGACACAGGCGAGCGCCGGCTCGAGGCGCTTGGCGGCCGCGGCGTCGATGATCTCGACGCCTTCCACGCCGTTGACCTGCGCCTGCTTGTGGACCGCCTCGAGCCGTCCGATTTCGCCGGCGTTGGTGGCGACGACGAGCTTGCCGCATTTGCGGTGCGGCACGCCGTGCGAGGCGCAGAAATCGTAGAGCATGCGCCGCCCGCGCGGGCAGTGATAGGCGCGCCGCGAGCTCGTCGGATAATAAAGACCCGCGTGGATGACCTCGCTGTTGCGCGAGGAAATGCCGCTGCCCATGACGGAAGCGGCTTCCGCAACCACCACGTCGTGCCCGGCGAGCGCCGCCGCGCGCGCGACCGCCAGCCCGACCACGCCCGCTCCGACCACCAGCACCTGCATCCGCCCTGCCCCGCTCACATCTCGACCGGCAGCCCGGCGTAGTTCTCGGCCAGCGAGCGCATGGCGGCTTCGGAGCTCGTCACGTAGTCGAGCTCGGCGCGCTGGCGCTTGCGATCGAAGGCATTGTGGCTGGGATCGAGATGAAACAGCTGCGTCATCCACCAGGAGAAGCGCTGCGCCTTCCAGACCCGCCGCAGACAGATCGCCGAATAGCGCTCAAGCAGATCGCTGCGGCCGGTGCGATAGAATTGTGAGATCGCGCGCGCGAGCACCCTGACGTCCGCGAGCGCGAGATTCATGCCCTTCGCGCCGGTCGGCGGCTGGATGTGGGCGGAATCGCCGGCGAGAAAAAGCCGGCCGCATTGCATGGGCTCGACCACGAAGCTGCGCATGGCGGTGATGCCCTTCTGCAGCATCGCGCCTTCGGAGAGTTTGCGCGTGCCCCCGATGCGGGCGTGCAGTTCCTGCCAGATGCGCGCGTCCGGCCAGTTCTCGATGTCGTCGTCCGGGGCGCATTGCAGGTAGAGCCGCGCCAAGGTCGGGGAGCGCATGGTGTAAAGGGCAAAGCCGCGCTCGTGATAGGCATAGATTAGCTCGTCTTCGGGCGGAGGAGATTCGGACAGAATCCCGATCCAGCCGAATGGATATTCGCGATCATAGGCCGTGAGCGCGGTGGCCGGAATGCTCGGCCGGCAAATGCCGTGGAAGCCGTCGCAACCGCCGATGAAGTCGCAGGCGAGCTCGCCCTCCTTGCCCTCGTGCCGGAAGCGAATTTTCGGCGCGCGGCCGGCAAAATCGTGCACGCTCACGTCGCTCGCCTCGAACAAAATTTGGCCGCCGTCGGACAGCCGCCGCTCGATCAAGTCCTTCACCACCTCCTGCTGGCCGTATATGGTCACGCCCTTGCCGACGAGTTCGCGGAAATTGATGTAGTGCAAGGCGCCGCCGAAGGCAAAATAGACGCCGTTGTGGAACATGCCCTCGCGCTGCATGCGCGCGCCAACGCCGGTTTCGACCAGAAGGTCGCTCGCCCACTGCTCGATCAGGCCGGCGCGGATGCGGCTCTCGATATAATCGCGGCCGCGGTTTTCCAGGATGACGCTCCCCACGCCTTCGAGATGGAGGAGATGCGACAGCATCAGCCCGGCGGGCCCGGCGCCGACGATACCGACCTGCGTGCGCATCTCCTTCTCCCCGTTGTCCCCGCCGCTACGCTCATTGGTATAGCAAGGTCGCAGGCGAGAAGAGACAGACTCGGGATTGCCTTGCCCATTTCGGCGGTTTTAACCCAGCGCCGCGGCGAGATCGGCGATGAGATCGTCGGCATCCTCGATGCCGACCGAGAGCCGCACCAAGGTATCGCCGATGCCCAGACTCGCGCGCACCTCGGCCGGCACCGAGCCGTGGGTCATCAGCGCCGGATGCTCGATCAGGCTTTCGACGCCGCCGAGGCTTTCGGCCAATGCGAACAGCCGGCAGCGTTCGAGAAAGCGGCGGGCGTCGTCGAGCGTACCCTCAAGCTCGGCCGAGATCATGCCGCCGAAGGCGCGCATCTGCTTTTTGGCGAGCGCGTGCTGGGGATGGCTCGCGAGCCCCGGATAGAACACGCGCCGCACCTTGGGGTGGCGTTCGAGCCACGCCGCGATCTTCAGCGCCGAGGCGCAATGGCGCTCCATGCGCAGCGCCAGCGTCTTGAGGCCGCGCAGCGCGAGGAAGGAATCGAACGGACCTTGGATCGCGCCGACCGCGTTCTGCAGGAACTTCATCTTGTCGCGCAGCTCGGCATCCTCGCCGGCGATCGTCACGCCGCCGACCATATCGGAATGGCCGTTGAGATATTTCGTGGTCGAATGCACGACGAGATCGAAGCCCAGTTCGAGCGGGCGCTGGACATAGGGACTGGCGAAGGTGTTGTCGGCCACAGTCCAGATGCCGCGCCGTTTCGCGATTGCCGCTACGCGCTCGAGATCGACGAGCTTGAGCAGCGGATTGGTCGGCGTCTCGATCCAGATGAGCCGGGTGTTCGCCCTGATCGCCGCCTCGATCGCGGCGGCGTCGGTGAGATCGTGATAGCTCACCTCGATCCCCATGGAGCGCTTGCGCACGCGCTCGAACAGACGCCGCGAGCCGCCGTAGAGGTCGTCGACCGCCACGAT
>JBKOXY010000164.1:0-3264 GCA_046725125.1 Pseudomonadota bacterium
GCAATTTTGCGCGCTCCAAATCAGCCGCGTCTGCACCCCGCGAAAGCCGAAATAGCACGTCACCACGATCGGATAGAGGCATTCGAGAAAGGTGAATGCGATCTTCGAGGGCGTTCCGATGCCGAATATATAGGTGAAAACCGGAAACAAGGCGATCTTCGGAATCGGATAGCCGATGAAGAAAATCGGCTCGAACAAATTGCGCACGAGTGGGGACCGCGCCATCGCACCGGCGAATGGAATTCCAACGAGCGCCGCGAGCAAGAAGCCGGCGAGAGCGCGCGAAACCGTCACGCTCGCGTGATAGATGAGCGTCCCATTGCCGACTTCTGTCGCAAGCGCGGTCCAAACCCTCCCCGGACTCGGAAGCAGACGCGATTCCACGAGACCGCTCGCGACCGCCACTTGCCAAACCAAAAGCAGCAGCGGGATCGAGTACCAGCGGGCAATCAGCGACCAGGCTTGCGCGACGGTTTGAGCGGTCATCGCACGGCCCCTTCCTCGGTCCCGATCATTTGGCCCTTGAGCAGGCGCGATCGGGCCGCCAGCAACATGCGGTCGCTCAAAAACCCCAACACGGCGAAGCAGACGATACCGGCGAACATCAAATCGAACCGCACCCATTCCTCGCCGTAGGAGATGATCGTACCAAGCCCTGCCTTGGAGCCGATCAGCTCGGCCGCGAACAGCACCACGAAGGCATGCGCTAACCCGATGCGGATGCCGCCGAACAACTGCGGCGCGGCCGCCGGAATGACGACGCGGAAAAAGATCGTCCGCGACGGCGTTCCCATATTCCGCGCCGCCCAGAGCAGAAGCTTGTCGACGGACAGCACCGCGTGACGCGAGGCCACGAACACCGGAAAGAAGCCTGAAAATGCGATGATGGCGATCTTGGATGCATGACCGAGGCCGAACAGAAGCAGAAAGATCGGCAGAAACGCGACCTTCGGGATGGAGTAGAGAAAGGATACCAGCGGGTCGAAGAAATGACGCACACCGGGCAGAATTCCCGCACCAAGGCCCACCACGATGCCGGCAGCCGTACCCAGCGCAAACCCGACCGACACCCGATAGAGGCTCGCAGCCAGCGCGACGAAGAGTTCGCCGGTCAGCGCGATTTCCCACAACGCCGCGAGGATCGCGCTCGGCGTCGACAAATAACGCGGCAGCAGGCCGGCGCGGCCGAGAATTTCCCAAGCCACCAACGCCGCGACCGGCAAAACCCAATTCTGGATCGAAGCCGAGTTGAGTCTCACGCTTCCTCCAGCGCGCGCGCCTTCAATACCTCGTCCCGCACCAGGTCCCAGACTTCGACCCGCAAGGCGAGATATTCGCGCGACTTGCGGTAGTCGCCGGAACGATCGAGGTTGGGGATGCGGATGTCGGCCTTGATGCGGCCTGGACGAGCCGTGAACACGATCACTCGCGTTCCCAGATAGATCGCCTCATCGATGTCGTGGGTGACGAACAGCGCGGTCTTGCGGGCGCGCCGCCAGATCGACTGCAGCTCCTCCTGCAGCAATTCCCGAGTCTGGGAGTCGAGCGCGCCGAACGGCTCATCCATCAGCATGATTTCCGGATCGAGCGCAAACAACCGTGCCAAGCTAACGCGCTGCTTCATCCCGCCGCTCAGTTGGCCGGGATAGAGATCGGCGAAACGGGAAAGATGAACGAGATCGAGATATTCGGCCGCCTTGGCGGTGCGCTCGCGTTTCGGCAATCCCTTCATCTCGAGCGGCCATGCGACGTTCTCGATGGCGGTGAGCCAGGGAAACAGCGAAAGCTCCTGAAACATCATGCCGCGATCGGGACCCGGGGGGCCGATCGGCCGGCCGCTCAGCCGCAGTTCGCCGGCGGTCGCAGGCTCGAATCCGCCTAAGATGTGCAGGAACGTGCTCTTGCCGCAGCCCGATGGTCCGACGATGGAGACGAATTCGTGCTCGTCGATCGACAAAGATAGATGATCGAGGGCTGTAACGCTGCGGCTGTCGACCGTGAACGTCTTATCGAGGTCCGTCACCTCCAACAGCGGCATTGTCGTGGGCATTCTCGAGCAAGCTCATTTCGGCAGATAACCGAGATCCACCAGCGACCTCACGTCGGCCTTCTTTTTCTGGAACCCGGCCGCGATCTGGACTGCCTGCATCTTCTCGAGCGCTTCGACATCGACCCGCAAGGTCGGGTCGCGATAGTAATCGTGCATGGTCAGGTAGACGTCGGGATTCACGCGAACCATTTTGTGGTCGATCAGGAGTTGCCGGGCCTCGCGCGGCTTTTCGAGATAGAACTGCATGCCCGCCTTGAGATCTTCGAGGAATGCGCGCACCGCACCCGCATTCTTTTTCAGGAATTCGTCCTTTCCGATCAAAACGATCAACTCCTCCTCGAACGGTATGCCATATTTGGCATCGAAGATTTTGCGGACCTTCGCCTGCTTTTCCGCCAGGGCCGCGAACGGCTGCGGAAACATCCCAAGATCGACCTTTCCGGCCTCGAGCGCCTCCTGCATCGCCGGGAATGGAACGGGCGTGATCGTCACATCGGTCTCGGCCAGCCCGTGCTTTTCGAGAGCGGTTTTCAACCAGAGGTGGCCTGATGTGTAAAAGCCGTTGATGCCGACGATCTTGCCCTTGAGATCGGCCACCGATTTGATCGGCGAATTGTCCTTGACGTAGAAGCTCGTGCTGAAACCGCGCGGGCTTTCGCGGGAAATCGACGCGAGGATCTTGGCCGCCACGCCTTCAGCCGCCGCGAAAATCACGCCGTTGGCGCTGCTGGCGGCGAGGTCGAGGGCACCGGCCTCGAATGCCTGGCTGCGCTTGTCCGAGCCGGTGAACCGCGTCGCGTCGAGCGCGTAGGCCTTGCCGTAGTTCTTGGCCAGATCGGGCTTGGCGACGATCACCCACAACGGCTCTTCCGCCGCCGTACCATAGCCGAGGCGCAATGTGACGGGCTGCCCGACGGCTATGTCCGCCGTTGCGGCCGCGAGCACGATCAGGCATGCCATTCGCCGCGCAGCGGCCTTCGGGTCAAATCCGCCCATGTCGAGCCCCGCTTCGCCTCATCGTGAACAATCAACTTGGCAATAAAGCGTATCGGCTCGACCATTCACTGCAAACACATTTTTCGCAGCCGCGATGGCGGGGACGGCATCGCGCAGCGCGTGCTCTCGATGGAAGGTGGCGGCTTGCCGCTTAGCGAACGGCAGCAAAATGGCGCCGTCGCAGCGGCGTCAGCTCGCATTCGGCGCGGCGCGAGCCC
>JBKOXY010000012.1:0-3521 GCA_046725125.1 Pseudomonadota bacterium
GCTGTCGATCAATCCGCTGCTGTTCAACCAGCTGCCCTACGACCCGGAGCGGGACTTCACGCTGATCACCAATCTTTATCTGCTGGTCGAGGCGCTGTTTGTGAACAGCTCGCTCAACGTCAATACGGCAGCCGAGCTCAAAGCCTATGCGCAGGCGCATCCGTCGGCGCTCAATTACGGGACGCTCGGGCCCGGCTCTAATCCCGAAATGTTCTTGAAGTGGATGAACCAGAACTGGAATGTGAACATCGTCGGTGTTCCCTACCGCGGCGGCGGGCCGATCGCGCAAGCTCTCGTCGCCGGCGAGCTCCAAGTCGCCAAGATGGGGCTCGGAAATTTTCTCGGGCTCTTGGGCACGGGCAAGATCAAGCCGCTCGCGGTCGCTGCCGCCCGCCGCTCGGTTCTCGTGCCCGAAATACCGACTCTCGCCGAGGCGGGCATCGACTTTCCGCCGTTCGGCTGGTGGGGATTGGCCGCCCCCCGCGGAGTGCCGCAGCCGATCGTGGACAGGCTCAATACCGAGTTCGTGACGCTCTATCGGGAGGCGAAATTCGTCGAGTATCTCGAGAAGCAAGCCGTGCTGCCGGCGCCAGGAACGCCTGCGGAATTCTTGCAATTCCTCAAGCACGACCGCCAGGACGCCGAGTTCTTGATCAGAATCTCCAATCAATCGCGCGAGGATTACAAGCCGCAGTAATGAACGAAACACACGCCGTTGCGTAACTAGCCTGGATCAGCGACCTCCGCCTCCGCCGTGGCGAGCAAAGAGGAGCCGCGCCTCATCCGTGCGCGGCCCGCCGGCGGGCCGCGTGAGCAGCCACAGCGCGATCGACACGTTCACCAGGTTCCAGATGAGGCCATTGACGAAGGCCGCGTGGTAGGAGCCGGTGAGATCGAAGATCACGCCGGACATCCAGCCGCCGAGCGCCATGCCGAACACGGTCGCCATCAGCACGATGCCGAGCCGCGTGCCTGCTTCCTGCGGCGGAAAATATTGGCGCACGATGATGGCATACATCGGCACGATGCCGCCCTGGAACAGGCCGAATAGCGCCGAGATCACATAGAGCGACGCCAAGCCGTCGAAAAAGAGATAGAGCAGCAGCGCCACGCCCTGCAGGGCGGAGCTCAAAAGCAGCGTCGCCACGCCGCCAATGCGGTCCGCGATGAAGCCTGACGCGATGCGGCTGAAGATTCCGAAGCCCAGCATCAAGGACAGCATTTCAGCGCCTCGCGCGACGCCGTAACCGAGATCGCCGCAATAGGCGACGATGTGGACCTGCGGCATCGACATCGCCACGCAACAGGAGAGACCGGCGAGGCACAACACCGCCTGCAGCGCGTTGGGCGAAAGGCCGAGCCCGCGCGGCGTCCCTGCGATGAAGGCGTCCGCCGATTCGCCGCCATGCATCGGCGCGCGCCGCCGCAGCGCCAGCAAAAACAGCGGCATGGCAAGCGCGCAGAACGCGCCAACGCCCATATGCGTGGCCCGCCAGCCCTCGGTTGCAACGAAATGCTGCACGACCGGCGGCCAAATCGCGCCGGCGACGTAGTTGCCGCTGGAGACGATGGCGACGGCAATGCCGCGTCGACGGGTGAACCATTGCGAGGTGTCGGCGATCAACGGCCCGAACGTGGCGGAGGAGCCGAGCCCGATGAGGATGTGCACGAGCGCAAACAGCATGAGATTGGGGGCGAAGCCCGCGGCGACGTAACCGGTGCTGAGCGCGAGCGCGCCGCATATGACCGGCGCCGCGATGCCGAACCGATCGGTGAGCCGTCCCATGAGCACGCCGCCGCAGGCAAATCCGATCATCGCCAGCGTAAAAGGCAGCGAAGCGTCCGCGCGGGCGACGCCGAACTCGGCCTGCACCGCCGGCAGCACGACCGGCACCGACCACATGCCGACGCTGCCGATGGTGCCGAGCATCACGGCGGCGACGAGCCGCAGCCAGGCGAAGGGGGATTCGACCCCGGCGTGAAGAGCTGCAAATCTCAGCATTGTTGGACGTTTTTCCCGGCGCTTCTCTCTCGGCGTCTTGTCGAGGCTTTCTTTGCAAAGGGACGCAGCTCGAGCAACCCCAATCAGGACATAAAGTCCAGCGCTCCTGCGCATGGCTGCTGCGCCGTAACCATGGCCATTGGGCTTTTCGAATCGCGTCTTGTCGGAACGCCGCCAAGGCCTGAAGATCGGCAACGGTGCGAGCGGATCGCGAGGAAGCAATGACGCCGACGAAGGCCTTTCACCTCTCGCTGTCCGGCCAGCGCGCGCCGGTCGACTACGATCGCGCGGCGACCTACTCGGGCATGATCGCCGAGAAGGACGTGCTCGTGCCCATGCGCGACGGCGTCAAGATCGCGATCGACGTCTATCGTCCGGACACGACGGAGAAGCTCCCTGCGCTGCTCGCCTTCTCGATCCACAACAAGGATCTGCAGGGCCCCGAGCTCGCCGAGGCGTCGCTGACGCATCCGGCATGGTCGATGCTGTGGACCGGCCCGGCGGAAGCCGGCGACACGCGCTTTTTCGTCGCGCGCGGCTACGTTCACGTGATCGGAAACCCCCGCGGCATCGGCAAATCGGAAGGCGGCGGCTCGCGCGCGTTTGACAGCTACGATCTGATCGAATGGATTGCGGGGCAGCCCTGGTGCGACGGCAATGTCGGGATGGTGGGGATTTCCGGCTTCGGCGCCGAGCAGTTCATGGCGGCGAAGCTCAACCCGCCGCATCTCAAGGCGATCTTTCCGTTCGATCCGCGCGGCGCCTACGGCGAGGCCGGCGGCTTCCGCGACGAATATCCCGGCGGCGTCATTCATCTGTTTCGGTTTTTGCTGCAGGTCTATGCCTCGGCCCATCAGCAGAAAGGGCAGCCGAAGCCGCTTGCGCCGGAAAGGGAAAAGTTGTGGCAGGAGGCGATCGCCAATCCCGACTTCAAGATGTATCCGCACGTCTACAACGTGCTGGCGCTCAAAGGCCAACACTTCCCGGCCTTTTTCGACATTCTTATCGATCCCTACGACAAGGAGGCGGCGGTCGAAAAAAGCGAGGCCGAGTTCTCCAAGATCAACATCCCCACCTATACCGGCTCGGGCTGGTACGGCTACACCTACAAGACCCACCTCAACGGCGCGCAGAACTGGTTTCGCAACATCAAGGCGCCGCACAAGAAGCTTCTCCTTGCAGGCCCCGCCCATCTCGACCGGCCGGTCAAGGCGTTCCACAATGAAATGCTGCGCTGGTACGACCAATGGCTCAAGGGAATCGACACCGGAATTCTAAACGATCCGCCGGTGCGATTCTGGGTGATGGGCGCCAATGAATGGCGCAGCGCCAGCGACTGGCCGCCGCCCGAGACGCAGTGGATCAAGTTTTATCTCAGGGGCTGGGAGCGCCTCACCACCGAGCCGTTCACACCCTCGAGCGCGGATGATTACCAGGCACCCGATGCGTTCGCGCAAATGCCGGCGAGCCAGACCAACCGGATCCAGAAGCTGCGCTATCTGAGCGAGCCGCTCTCCGA